>CAZAXO010000100.1:0-8069 GCA_964489085.1 uncultured Candidatus Bathyarchaeia archaeon | reverse complement strand
GCTTTAACTAGTGTTATAGTTGGATCTTTACTATCCATCTTTTGGATAATTATTGCAGGAGTAATAATCAATGAATTCTTCAGGAATAAGATTGATATTATCACGTCCTATTATCAACAACATGGATTTAATGGCATCTTCTACTTACCTGAGGTACTACATTTAGGTGGACTTGCTCTTTTCTTCCTTTTTCTATCTAGCTTATGCTTTTATGCAATTTTAATAAAGTACACATGGAATGCTATTTCAGATGATGCTCAAAAAGAGATTACTAGACAAATCCAAAAAACGGGACAAACTAGTCTCATTAAACCAAAATCAGGCTATAGAAGACCCAAAAAAGGAAAAAAATTCTGTCTTAATTGTACTATGGAGATTCCCAAAGATTCACTTGTCTGCCCTCATTGTAGTGCTTCACAGGAAGTTACTAAAGTAGGAAACTAGCGTTTATTCTCCTATGTGGGACCCCCCTGCTACGTCAATGGCAGCACCTGTTATAAAATCTGCATCCTTTGAAGCAAGAAACACAACGACTCGTGCTACATCATCAGGTGTTCCAAATCTACCGAGTGGAATTACTGATTTATAGGTTTTTAGAATATCCTCTTTAGGTATATCAAAATATTGTGATTCCCATTCCGCTTCACGTTCTGTCATAAGTGTTTGAGTATGACCAGGACAAACTGCATTAACAGTTATCCCATACTCAGCTACTTCCAGAGCTACACTTTTAGTGAAACCTATGACGGCAAACTTAGATGCAGAGTAATGAGAATAAAATTTATTACCCATTTTACCCGCAAGAGAAGAAACATTGATTATTCTCCCACCTTCACCCTGTGCTATCATATGCTGTAAGACTGCTTTGGTGCAAAGAAACACACCTTTTGCATTGACATCCATATTATAGTCCCAATCTTCTTCTTTCATGTCGATGACAGGAGTCATCGATGAAACACCTGCATTATTAACAAGGATATCTAGTTTACCAAATTTCTTTATTGACTCAGTAACCATCATATCAATTTCTTTGCTAGATCGCACATCCACTTTACAAACATGAGTTCTCCTTCCAATATCTCGTATCTCAGTCGCCGTTTTCATTGCTAAATCTTTGTTATGATGATACCCTAGTATCATATGCGACCCTTCTTTAGCTAAGCCTAGAGCAACTGCGCTTCCAATTCCTTGACTTGCACCTGTTACAATCGTAACCTTATCTTTAAGTCTCATAGTTACTTTATCCTCATCAACACAGTTTTAAAATAAATATTAGATAATTTCGTGGGTTTTCTTGACATTCTCCTTCCATCGTTCAAAATCGAAATGTGGATCTTGGAATACGGCTTTCTGTTTTTTTTCACGTTTAATCAGTTCTTTAGCATATTCAAGAACTTTAGCTAGATGAATAGCAGGAAATTTAGCAGCTCCACAGTGATCCATATGAATAATATCACCTGGTTGTACTGCCATACCAGCAACCTTTACGGGTATATTAACACCGCGAAGTTGAAGAGGACCATGCCCCGATGATAGCCCTGTTGCAAGATATTGCACCCTTGATTCCTGAATCTCAATATAGTCCCTCATAGGACCATCTGTTACGACGCCTTCAACACCAAAAGCACGATATTGAGCCGTCATATTTCCACCGAAGAGACCAGCTAAATTCTCTAATCCTGATGTCCACGTCTGGTTTGCAACAAGAATAACTGGTTTTGAAGTAGAAAAAAGATAATCAAATAGGCTCATTGGATCTATTTTGGTATATTCAGGTTTCTCATCAGAATACCACGCTGTTGCAGCATACCCACATACTGGATCATAATCAGGATACATACAATGAAGCGATGTATCGGTATAATATTCTCCCCACCAAGCATCATAAAGTTTCAAACATATATCGCTTTCAGGATATGTTGCAATAACATTACAGATAGTTGCTGTATCAAATTTTCTAAGTTCTTGAATAATCTCTTCATCGGTTAGGTTTGACATTTATCAACACTCCACTATAATATCTTTTACCTTCTTATTTAAAATGTAAGATGAAACCAAATGTAATAACAATAATCAATGTTTTATCTTGCTAGTTTCTTCTATTAAGTTAGCTATTTTGTAAATGTTCCGTTAAAGTGAAATAATTTATAATAATAGAGAATTAATGGTGAGTAGTGTTCAGTGATGAAATTAATTTTTAATGTTGTGATTCTTGGTTTAGGACCTGCGGGTTTACAAGCGGCTATTCATGCCTCACGAAGAAAAGTTAGAGTTTTACTGCTGGGAAATCCTATTCAAAGTAGTCTGCAGAGAGCGTGGGTAGAAAATTTCTGTTGTCTGGAAAATTCATCTACTGGTTCTGATTTACTTCAATACGGCCGGAAGCAAGCGGAAGTTCGGAGCTGAAATATTAGAAGAAGAAGTTATTATCGGTATTGAGCAGAAAAATAATAGATTCTCTATTCAAACAGAGAGACGAAAAGAGATTGAAGCTAAAGCATTAATTCTTGCTACAGGAGTTTCTAGGAAAAAGTTAGGAGTAAAGGGAGAAAAGAAGTATCGTGGCAGTGGGGTAAGTTATTGCGTTGATTGTGATGCTCCATTCTTTTCGGAGAAAAAGGTTGCGATAGTTGGATGTGGAAGCGCAGCAATAAGAGGAGCTTTAGTGTTAAAAGGGTATGCAGATAAGGTATATGCTATATGTAGTAGATCAGATTTAGATGAGAAACTTCTACGACAATTAGAAGCAGCAGAGATCCAAATTATTGAAAAAAAGATATCTGAAATAATTGGAGAATCAACAGTGAATAAGATTGTTTTCCAAGATGGTGTAGAGATACCTATTGATGGGCTTTTTATCGAATTAGGAGCGAAAAGTTCTTTAGCGTTGATTGGACATCTGGGAGTTCTCTTTGATGAGCATGAATTTATTATCATAGATAAAGAACAAAAAACGAATATTGATGGAATCTATGCAGCAGGAGATATTTGTGGACCACCTTTCCAAGTCGCTAAGGCTATAGGTGAAGGATGTGTTGCTGGTATAAACGCAGCTAACTATGCTAAAAACTAATCGAGGAGTATAATAGATATTAGCGTCTGAGGAAGCTACCTGGAGATTTGATAATATTTTTTAGAGGTCTCCTAAGTAGTACTGTGAATAAACAGAAGACGAAAGCGATACTTATAGAACGAAATTCAGGTATTGTTTGTGATCCTTGAATGGTTACACTATGGCTGCTATGATTATAGCTGAATCGAACATAATAATTCGTCGTGTCTTTGCTGATATTAGTATCAATTGTATTTCCATCTAATAGAACAACTGGATACCCATTTAAGAATTCTTGAGGGATGGTGATATTACAGTATCCAAAGGTTCCTTCTAACCCCATTACATTGAACGTGAGTAATAGTGTATCACTGTCATAGTTGACATCGGAAATTGAAGAGTTAGTAAAGATTTGAAAGCTAGGTAAGGAATCTGGATTACCTATTTCATTTGTTGATTGGTTTTGGGTAAGAGTTGTGTTCATTGATACGTCAGGGGTACTCTTCGTTGTTGTAGAGTGTGTATTTGTCAATGGTATCGTGCGTGTGAATGTGCTTTCATGTGATGTAGATAATTGTGTTGAACTGTATTGAAATGTTTGTGTCGTCATAGCTTCATTTGTGGTTGTATGTGTAAGGTTAGTTGAAGTTGAAGCAGTCGAAGAGGTGTTATTTGATGGATTTGAGTGATACGCGAATACCATTGTGTATAAAGCAGTGTTGTCTATATCTTGAAATGTACCTATCACAATTCCAACTCCTACTTCATTTAGTTCAGGATGCAAAATATTCTCTGCATGTCCTTGACTTCCCATCCAACCATTCACAATTGAATCGACATTTACTCCAGGACTTGTTAAACCAATATTCTCAGCAACTAGTTGTATTCCATTATATCCATCATAATAACCCGAATAGATAACCCGATTATAGGGGGATGATCCATCTACTGGTGATGTGTGATCAAAATATCCTGTTTTCATCATCTCATCTGAATGCTGACGTGCAACTTCGGAAAGAAGAGTATTCAGATAAAATTGAGGTAAACCAGCTTGTAATCTTACTTCATTTATTTGTTCAAAGAGAAGAATTTCATCCTGAGAAAACCTACTAGAATTTAATGGACCAGCCAAAGCTAGAATTGAACAGATAAGAACTAGGTAGTAAATACCATATCGGTTCATTCTAAAACCTCTTATAATTAACGTATTGAAGATTTATCCCATAATTGGGGGAATATTCATTTTAAGGAAATCAACGATAACCATTTTTTACACTTTACTTTAAAAAATATATTACTTTTATGTTACTTTAAACGGGTAGGATAATGCATCTTCTTATTTTAAGCTAGCTATTTAAAGTAATTTTTAAAACCAATTTCGAGTTATTTCGAGGTGTACACTATATCATAGAATAAAAAAAATTACTGGCGATTGTAATTTAGATATCATGGTTGTCTTAATTGAGAAAGATGTCAACTTTTCTCTGAAGAATAGCAGTTAAATAATATGATGATTATTGCTGTAAGTGAGCGTTAAAAGATTGAATAGTAAAGAGTTGAAGAATGAATTAATAGAGATAGCAAGGAGAGCAGGTAATAGAGCGTGGTGTCCTGGAACAAGTGGTAATATTAGTATTTTAGATCAAAATAGATCACTAATTTACATTAAAGCAAGTGGAAAAAGTATGAGTGAGGTTGTTGAGAAAGACATAATTAGTGTAGATTTAAATGGAAATGTTGTTGAGGGAGAAGGAAAACCGTCAAAAGAGATCGGTTTCCATCTTGGATTAATTAATGCTCGGGAAGATATAAGAGCGGTGTTACATACTCACCCCCCTTACTCTACTGCTTTCGCAACAGCTGAGGAGGAGTTTCCTATGATTACTGCAACAGCTCAAATAATTCTGAAGAAAGTGCCGTGGGTTTGTTATTATCCCCCTGGATCTCATGAGTTGGCTGATGATGTTAAATCAGGTTTCTTAGATAAAACTGTTAAAGCTGTTGTCTGTAAAGCTCATGGAGTTGTGGCTGTGGGAAGCGATCTTCATCAAGCATATTACATTAATGATTGGGTTGAGGACGCCGCTAAAGTTGCGTTTCTAACACGCATGATAGCAAAGAATAAGTAAGTAAAAAGATTCGAATTCTGGCTTATGATGTATGCTTGCTTGGAGAAGAATATCTTCAATTAGCGAGTAGGCGAGGGAGCACTCCTTCGCCTGAATACTAAGACTGCAAGAATGATAATTACTATCAGAAGTAATATTATTATAATTAAGTTGCTATCGCTGAATAGTCTTTCTAGATTTGAGATGGCTTCTGGTTGAGCTGTTTGGTGAGATGTTTCTTCTGTCGTTGTAGTTTGTTGTATTGGTTTCTTTTCAACATTCACCGTGACTGTTACTGAAGCTTGTTTTCCTCCTCCGAAACCTTGTATTGTTACTAAGTGGGTTCCTTCTGGAGTTGAATCAGATGTCTGAATGATATAGGTTGAGGAGAAAGTTGGTGTGCCTGATGCTGGACTAAAGCTTGAAGATGTACCACTTGGTAATCCAGAGTCCGTTAGTGTAACTACATCAGCGAATCCACCGCTTTCTTCAACGTCTACGGTAATGACTGCTTTTTCATTCTGTTTAATAGTAAGGGTAGAGGGGGAAGCTGTGATCGAGATATCCTTCTCTTCTTTAATAGTTAGGGTAAGTGTAGCCTCTTTTGTAACTCCTCCTCCTGTACCTGTAAAGGTTATTGTATGTGATCCTGTTGATGAGGTTGAAGAAGCATCAAACGTTGCGGTAGCAGTGTACGTTGGGTTACCTGAGGTAGGTGATATGGAGGATGAAACATCTGATGGCGATCCAGACATACTTAAGGAAACCACTTGTGTTGAACCACTAATTAAATTCACAGTTACTGTGCAATCTTTTTTATCACCAATATTTATTTCAAGCAAGGAAGGCGAAACATTAATGGAGAAGTCAAAAGGCGGAGGTTCCTCCTCAACGATCAATGATGCAGTTGCAGAATGTGTTTTCCCAAAAGCGGTACCAATAACGGTAAAGGTATAAGTTCCTATTGGTGTTGAGCTAGAGGTTTGTATGGTAAGTTTGCCACCCGATGTAAGAGAGTAGGATGATCCAGGAGGTAAATTTGGAATCTGAATATTTATTGGAGTTCCCATATCTGCTGGGTTTGCATAAGTTATTCCTATATTATACTGGGCTTTCTCTCCCTGCTCAATCGTTGTCGTTGATGGTGAAATCCCTAATGAAAAATCTGAGGCTGAGACGATCACAGTTAATGTTTTCGTACGAAACCCATGGACTGGATTAGATCCACAAACCGGGACTTGGTATACTCCTGCAGGAGTTCCAGGCTTGACTTGAACTGTTAAAGTTGAGACGAAAGGTGGAATACCATTAGGGGGATTAAAAGTGAAGATGAAATTGCTAAGTTGAGGGGTTGGGGGGCTAATCATTAACATAACATCTGGAGGAACGGTGGGAGGGCCGGGGATCTCGCCTACCTGTACTAATATCTGGAATGAGCTTCCTGGAGGTGCTCCAACATTACTCTGTGAGATACTTATTGTATAATCATTATATGCGGATATGGATAGAATATTTAGTATTGCGAAAGTTGTTAATAATATCGTTATAAGAGAGACCGATTTTTTCAAATGCAATACATTCCCACCGTATTAAACACAACTTAAATTATATTAATAATTCTTAAACTTTTCATTTATATGAAGTTTCTAAAAACTGAAGAGTTATTTATGACTTCTTATTCGATAGCTAGCTAATGGCATAAACGATCTCATTTCTTTTATATGAAACTGAAAGACCAAATAGTACTCTTCAAGCTAGCTACCCTGATTATGAAATAAAAATGCTGATAGAGAGGAGGGATATCATATTTAGTAGGTGGTTAAGAATGGTTCTCCGAGAATTTCTTCTGAATATTTTAACGATAATGGTTTTGCCGACTCAAGTTGACAAGCATAATATTGGATCATAGCTGCATACTCGGTTTCCAATGCGCAATTCTTTGCATCCTCAAGATCTTTTCCAATACAGAAACTTCCATGAGAGTGAATGATACATGCTCTTCCCTTTTCTCCTATTGCATCCACAACAACTTGAACTTGTTTTTTTCTCTCCAATTCAAGGAAAGGAACAATATTTACACCTTTCAAGCAGAGTCCCTCTGTAGACCAAGGAATTATTGGTTTATTTGCCGTGGAGATAATAATAGCAAATTTCGAGTGGTGATGAACGATAGCTCCTACATCATCCCGAGCTTGGTATATACCGCTATGCACATCCGTCTCACGTGAAGGGCGTTGATTCGGTTTTGATGAAAGAACCTTCATATTTAGATCACATTTTATTGCTTCTTCAGGTTTCATTTTTCCTGAATCCATACCTGTTGGTTTTATTAAAAATTGGTCAGTATTGGGAATTCTTACACTTACATTTCCGTGTGCACACCAATCTGCTCCTGTAAGAAATTCTTTTTCTGCAAGAATATGAGATATTTCAGTTAATTGAAGTCTTAACTCTTTTTCTGATAAATTTGTCTTCAAATTATATCACCGATATCCAACGATCTAATTCATGGAATCTACTAAATAAGAATAGGGGAATCACAGTAATGATAGTCATTCTAGCAAAATATTAAGAGTCATACTCGTTCTTTCTAGAACTGGTACTTCTTTTTAAATAAATTTTGAGAAAGATTAATATTTGTTCTTCAAATCTTAATAGATGGGGTTTCCGAAGGGGCCGTAGACGGTGTTGCCGGCGGAATCTAGCCAGGTATGACGACAGATGTACCTCCGTTAAGGGCTCCAGATAGACATAATATGGGTTTGCTGACCCTGAAATTAAAAGGGAATGAAGATTATCAGGAGCGCGGAAGAAACCCGTAGACCCTCATTAGAGGCGCGGAAGTCGAGGGTTCAAATCCCTTCGGCCCCACCATATCATGGGTTAAACTCAATTCTTATATAGTAGTG
>CAZAXO010000099.1:0-8236 GCA_964489085.1 uncultured Candidatus Bathyarchaeia archaeon | reverse complement strand
CCTATAAGCATCACTACCTATAAAATGGATAATACTTTTCTTTCCTAATATTTCGGCTGCTGCGATATATCGACTACAAGTTTGAAGGTATAAGCCATATATAATATCAAAATTCTTTATCTGTAATAGTCTAGGGATCTTTATTTTATGAGTATACTCAACTTCGAACCCTCTGTTTCTAAGGATCTCTAAAATATCCATATTTGCTCCTTTACTGCCAACAATAAGTATTTTAACCACGAATACTCTCGTCTCCACTCAGTTCTCATGATGTTCTATATATGATTTAAATAATTTTTTCACATCGTCTTCTAGATTAGTTGTAGGCTTATAATCTAGCATTATTGATGCTTTAGTTATATCAGCTTGGCTATGTTCAACATCCCCCTCCCTTGGAGGAAGATGAATTGTAGGAATCTCTTCACCTTTACATTTTTCAAGTATATTCACAAGTTCAATGATCCTAGTTGCCCTCCCTGATCCTACGTTAAAAGTCTCTCCTACAGCTTTATCTCTTGTTAATGCTAACATATTTGCTTCAACTACACTTCTAACATGTATAAAATCTCTCGTCTGATTTCCATTTCCGAATATTTTCAATGGTTTCTTTTTACGAAGATTCTGTATGAAATCTGTTATAACATCTGGAGATCTATTTCCAGGGCGTCTAGGACCAAAAACATTGAAATATCGTAGACATGTTACAGGAACTTTTTTCATTTCATAGAAAGCTGTACAATAAGCTTCACTTGCAATCTTCGATGCTGCATAAGGTGATAATGGCCGTAAGGTAGCATTCTCAGGAATTGGTAAGTTACTTGGATTACCATAAACAGAACTGGAGGAAGCATAAACGAACCTTTCAATCTTTTGCTCGAAGCCTGCTATAAGGAGATTCAATACTCCTCCAATATTAACTTCAGTCGTATAAGTTGGATCTTTTATAGAGAGAGGAACACTTACCTGTGCTGCTTCATGGAAGACAGCATCAACATTTTTCATACACTTTCTAACAGTTTCTAAGTCTCTTATATCTCCCCTAACAAATTCTATAACTTTTTCTTTAAGGTATTTCTTCAAATTTATAAGAGTTGAAGTCGACAGATTATCTAACACTATTACATCGTTCCCTTGGGCTACACATCTATCAACGATATGACTTCCAATGAAGCCCATTCCTCCAGTTATAAGAATTCTCACCAGAACTCCCTCTTACATTATCACGTATGATTAAATCTTAAATTTATAGGAGTTAGCTAGCTAATCATTTAAACTTAATATTAAAACAATTAGATCTTATATTTACTAATCAGCACATTTATCCAGAATATATTATTAACTTAAAAGAGAGTTCTATATTCTAACTTGCTTAAAAGTTATTGAAAGATATATCGCTTTATTATGTATAAGATTCAGAACTAGTCTAAGAAGATACACGAAATATGCTATAGGAATAACTAATCTTCTAACTTGGAGAGTATTATATAATGGTGGAGACTGATGGTATAAAAAAAATTGTTGATACTGTTGATGGGTTTCTATTGGATAGTGAAGGTGAACTGCTTTATCGTCTTGCGAGAAACTGTTCTGGAAAAGGTGTGATTGTTGAGATTGGCTCGTGGAAGGGGAAATCAACAATATGGCTAGGAAAAGGTTCGAAAGACGGGAATCACACTCCGATATATGCGATTGACCCAAATACCGGTTCATCCGATCTTAAACGTAAGTTTGGTAAAATCTGGACGTTTGATAAATTTAAAAAGAATATTAAACGAGCTAAAGTTGATGACTTAGTTGTTCCTATTATGAAAACTTCAGAAGATGCATCTAAAAATTTTGATAAACCTATTGAGCTACTTTTTATTGATGGAGACCATGACTATGATCTTGTAAAAAAAAAGATTTTCAATTATGGTTTCCTAAGATAATAGAAGGAGGGATTATCGCTTTCCATGATTCAACGTTGTTTTCTGGAGTTAAAAGAGTTGTTCAAGAACTTGTCTTCGCTTAACACAAAATTCGTAATCTAAAATTAATTGGATCTATTGCTGTCACTGAAAAAGTAAGTCGAATTTCTCTTAGAGATAAGTATAAAAATATTTGTTTCCTTTTATTATTCTATCATTATTATGGATTAAAAAATCTGAAGTATAAGATTTCCCCGTACACTCCCAAACCGATAAGAATGATAGTAAAAAAAATATATTCATCAATTCAATTACGCTAGCTAAATAGTATGTTAAGGTATTTATCTCATATTCTATAGTAATCGGTTGTATAACTATGATTTATTACGTTAGAGAAGACTTGATGAAAAGTGATTTTTGGGATTTATTTACAAGTAAAGAAGAATATAATCCAATAATTTTAGATCGCTATGAGCGGTTCCCATATTATTTGAGTACTAATACTAATATTTTAGAACCTAGAGTATCTAAATATTTCATAGAAAAAGGCTTAACACGGGAATATCCTGGTTCTAAAAGGTTCGCGGTCTGTTTAAATCATGACATTGACTTCATCCACTATTTTAAATTTTCAAGGTTTCTCTTGAGTCTACTACATGGAAAAATGAAAGAAGCTTTTACCATTTTGCTCAGTAAATATAGTCGATATAATCCATGGTGGAATTTTACTGATATAATGAAATTAGAAGAAAACTATAATGCGAAGTCAAGCTTCTATTTTTTAGCGTTAGGTAAAGGAGACCTTGATTACTCCTTTAACATTGAAGAGTTAACTGATGCGATCTTAAATATCATCGATAATGGCTGGGAAGTTGGATTACAGGGAGGACATACTGCATATAAGAGTCTAAGACAAATAAAAAAAGAGAAAACAAGATTAGAAAACATTGTGAATCGCAAAGTCATCGGATATAAAAATCATTTTTTAAGGTTTAAAGTACCAGATACGTGGGAACTATTAAGTAAAGCAGGTTTCAAGTATGATACGACCTTTGGTTATTGGAATTGTGTCGGTTTTCGAAATGGTATGTGTCATCCCTATAAACCATTTAATTTAAAGAAAAATACTGAGATTGACATCCTAGAGATCCCGTTAACTATAATGGACAGTGCGCTTTTTTCTCATATGCAACTGAATACCAGTTCAGCATGGTATATTACTAAACGACTTATCGATACTGTTGAAAAGTATCAAGGTGTCATAACAATAGTATGTCATAATACATCCATGAGAGATGAGAACTTAAAGTTTTATAAAAAAATTTTAATGTATTGCCATGAAAAGCATGCATGGTTGACAAGTGGAGAAGAAATTTTGAAATGGTGGCATACAGTTAACCCCTGACACAAATCGTTAAAGTATTATCTAATATATTATCATTCGAGGATATACAATATCTTTTGTTGATTACCCTTTTTCTTTATGTAACCTAAGCTTTAAGTGATTATCCAGTTTTAATGATTTTAGGGAATAATAATTGTATTTAACTATATTTAGTAGAAAGTATGTTAGTAGAATGTGGTACTATTTCAGACTTGGGTACTCAACATATTTAACCTTCTTATTAGGCGCTTTAAATACTTTAACAGTCGTTTATTATCTTCTTATAAGGAATGTTCCTAATCTACAAGCTATATTCCCAAAATTTACAATATTTGCAGTGGTAACTATACTGGTTGGGGTGCCTCTTGCTTCGTTGGTAGGTTGGTTGCATCTGAAAGGTACCCCTGCTTATACCAGTGAGATAGAAGTATCGGTGGAGGCGAATCCTTACAACTATAAATTAGCGCCTGGTATTCCACGAGAAGTATATGCTCCCACCTATTTAGAGACGCTAAAATTATTAAGGAGAATAACCGAAAGAGAAGGCTTGTTGACTGCTGAGGATAGGACTACAATAGAAGGGTTAGAAAAAAAATTTGATACTTTACTAAAGGGTGGGCATGTAGGTACCCCTCGACGAAGAACCGCTATATAACATATGAAACTTTGAATATTAGAACACTAGCAAGCAGATTATCAAAGAATAAGCTATTATACACCCTACAAAACAAAGGGAAAACTACTAGCAGCTATAGTTATCATGAATTCTATGTACTCTTAAATTCAGGGCTATAATAATATGGCCACTATTCTTTATGGCTATTTTTTTCTAAATCATTGTTAATTTATTTATTAAATGGCTTGTTTCTCATCACTTCTTTTTGCTAAGACTCAGCATCTTCCTTGCATCATCGGGGTTAGCTATATCTATGTCTAATTTTTGCAATCTTCACGATTCCATTCACTAATTGATCATTTGTTACTAGTTTCTTTCTTGGATAGCTGTAATATATGCTATCCTCTAATCCAACTCGTACGTGTCCTCCCATTAATATAGTGGCTATATTTATCTGGATTTGAAACTGTCCAATTCCAGTCGCAGACCACGTACTTCCAAAAAGAAGGAAATCAGCTAAATAGACGAGATCTCTTATATCTGCTAGCTAGCGATTATTGTATCATACTTTGAAAGAAGTAAGTAATTTTTCTGCAATTTTATCATAGGTGAATTTTTCTGCAAGCTTGTATCCATTTCTACTCAAGGTTAATCTTAGATTTCTGTCTGTACTTAACCTTAGAATTTGTTTCGCGATATCATTCGCGGTATTCTCACAGTATAAGAGGTGTTCCGAATCCTTCATACCGCTATTGACGAATATCCTATGGTGTGTTACTATAACAGGTACTCTTAAAGCCCATGCTTCGATTATTTTTATTGGAATATTTAATTCTGTGCTACTTATCCGTTTACTAGATAATACTAGCATCTTTAATGAAGCAAGCTTTTCTAAAGCCTTTTTATGAGGTAGAAAACCGGTAATCTCATAATCTAGTTTATGCATCTTGCAGAGCTGTTCTATAAAGAGTCTTTGTTCACCATCACCAATAATTAAAAGCGATAGATCCTTTTTTACAACACTACAAGCTTTAACTAGATTATCTACTCCTTGCCACCAACTTAGTGAACCAATAAATCCAATTTTTTCACGATCTACTAATCGCTTTATCCTCTTTTGTTTTACCTCTTTAATTAAGTGTAAATCAACACCAGGAGGAATCGTGATTAGCTTAGGTTCATTGGAAAAACCACGCTTACTGATTAGTGTCTGGTAAAATAACTCGCTGTTAGTTGCTATTTTCTTTGCTTTACTTAAAGCAAGTCTATCAAATAGATTCGTGAGTCTCTTCATGCTGCCTTTAATAAGTCTTCTGTCAGGTATCTCATCTTCAATGATTGCCGGTATTTTTACAATGGTTTTTTCTGATAATGAATTAAATGTGCAGAAGCCTACGGAAAAAAAGGAATTACGAATGTAAATACCATCAAGGCGTCCAAGAGCATTCACTAGTAATCCAATAATACTGAGAATAATTGATGTCACAACCATTGCTGAATATGTTATTAAGGTATGGAGTCGAGAAAAGGGAAGCGGGATCACCGTCACATTCTCCGGAAAATTTATAGTTAATGCTTCTTCTCTCTTAAAAAAAGATGCGAAGTGCACGAGGGTTATTACATAGCATCTTGCAACTTTTTTAGCTAACGTTACAATTAATTGCCTTTCGTTTATGGCATCTCCTGTCTTATCGTATAATGAAGGAGTTAATACGAGAAGCCTCATAATCATAACCCATATAGATTTTAGTACGTGAGTTTCTATAATAAGGATTAAGTGGTCATAAAGGAACTTCTTTAATGTTAGCTAGCTAGAGTATAGGAGTTGTAAAGTAAGCATTGAAAACGGTAGCGCTCATCGTTGGGACACGCCCTCAAATTATTAAATCTTCTCATCTCATCCATTTACTACGTACTGATGAAGAGTTAGAATTAGAGATAGTTCATACAGGTCAACATTACAATGATAAGATGACCGCGATATTCTTTCGGGAATTTGCTCTTCCAGATCCGATAGTAACCTTTAACATAGTTAGTGAAACTCATGCACAGCAAACAGCTACTATGATGATTCATTTAGAGAATTTATTAAAGAAGCAGAAATTTGATCTGGTAGTAGTCCCAGGAGATACAAACTCCACAATAGCAGGCGCCTTAACAGCAGCAAAATTACAGATTCCTGTGGCACATATAGAGGCTGGAGCACGAAGTTTTGATATGTCTATGCCAGAAGAAGTTAACAGACGTCTCACGGATCATTGCTCAACGGTACTATTCACTCCAACAGAACAGTGCACTAAAAACCTGGAATGCGAGGGAATCTCCATAAATCAAATCAAGCAAACAGGAGACACGATGTACGATGTTTTTCTACAGCAGCGATTACCCATAGAGAGGAATACTACGGTACAGGAATTGGATTTAAAATCTAAGACCTATATCCTCGTAACAGCACATCGACCAGAAAACGTTGATAATCCACAAAATTTGAAAAGCATTGTAGAGGCTATGATAGCATTGAATCACCTAACAATTGTTTTCCCAGTACATCCAAGGACACAAAAACAACTCAGAAAATTCAAGCTGTATGATAAACTCTTGAAACAGCGACATATAAAATTCATACAGCCTACAGGTTATCATGGAACTCTCAATCTAATGAAACATGCACAATTCGTTATGACAGATTCTGGGGGAATACAAAAAGAAGCTTTCTGGGCGCATACCCCTTGTATTACTCTGCGTGAAAATACGGAGTGGGTAGAAACTATCCAACTAGAAGCAAATTATCTAACCGGTTCAAATCAAGAAAAAATACTCGAAACAGCTCATTATATACTGGAAAATGAAGCTGAACTTCAGTCAAAACTTGAAACTGTTTCAAATCCTTTTGGAGATGGAACGGCATCGCAACAGATACGTGACTCGATTAAAGAATATTTCTCTATATGAACGTAAACAAGTCAACGATCTTCGCATCACAGTAATCTTCCCATGTCCTGCGGTTCGATGCGTGCACACTCCCTTCCAATGCTTGTTTAATACCATCCGCCATTTTCTCCTCAGCTACTAATAGGTACTCCTGTGAATCAGCGATTCCACAAGCGATGATAGGTTTTTCATAGAACATGAATTCAGAGATCTTTGTAACGCCCTCCTCATTATAATACTGTGAGTAAGGAACTTTATGACGTGGAACAATACACACGTCAGAAGCATTGATGAAGTTGGGGATGTTCTCATAGGCTTGCCAACCATACAATTTAACATTGCTTTGAAATCTCTTTGTGCAGCGATCAAGAAGTGGATAAAGGGGGCCATCTCCGATAATCCAAAATAACGCATCAACTTTTTTCAAAGTTTTAGAAATAATCTCACATAGCATATCCGCACCTTCGACACGGGATAATCTACCAACAAAAAGGACGATTTTAGAGTCAAATTTAACTCCTTGTTTTTTCCGAAACTCCTCACGGGAAAGAGACGTCGTAAAGGTTCGTAAAGGATAATTCGGTACAACAAAAACAGGTTTATTATATCTCTTAATTCTAGGAAGAAGTTTGCTTGTCGTCAAGGTAATGATGCTCGCATATTTCACAGTTATATCTTCTAGAATCATGCTTAAGCGAGCCCAAGGGCCACTCCCCAATTCTTGTTTCACTTGAAGTGACCATGGCGAACGATATTCTAGGATATATCGTCTTTTCCTAAAGATGAGCGGTAAAGCTAGGATATCTGGGCAATTAGCTACCCAATAAATATCTGCTTTAACAAAGAGAATTTGCAGCATAACAGCAATGTAATTTAGAAACCCAACAAGTAATCGACCAATTTTACCTCCACGCCAAATTCTTCGAACTTTCGGAATCATAACAGTGAAATCTGCGCATCTAGATTTGTTGATACTATAAGCAATTTTATGAATTCGAGCATACTTTAAAGGGTCTAACGCTATATAGGCTATTTTCATACTGAACTGTAACTATCTTCGGTAGAGTATTAAAAGGCTACTCGACTTTAACTTCTACTATAGAAAATGTAGCTTGTTTCAACAATCCTTATTTAGTTGGTTAAGGCCGATTCTTTTAAATAATAGATTATATAGGGGTATATAATATATTAAGAATAAGTAGTTGTCAATTCCAATTTTTTGGAATATATCGAGTTTCGACATATCATCTTAAATACTATAAGGTTACACCTTGATAGCTGTAGTATACTCCCTCAACTAGAGGGGTTATGCTCATAATAGAAAAAATTGAAAAAGATAAAAAATATTCAATGAGGTAAAAAAAGTATGAGTAAACGAATCTATGCGGCTTTTATGGT
>CAZAXO010000098.1:0-8247 GCA_964489085.1 uncultured Candidatus Bathyarchaeia archaeon | reverse complement strand
TCATTTTCTCAATGGAACCTGTACGCTAAGAGGAATCCCGGTACCCGCCAATGGACCAGCTTGCCAAAGCTTCACTCCAAAAACGTAAAGTAACGTGATAAAGCAGATGCACTCGTTAGTTTAACCCGATTATACAAATGTACCTTCCATCTATTACAACGGAAGGAAAAGCGCGTGCAGTTCAGAAAAGATATGTGCCTCAATGTATTAATTTAGGTTGAAGCATGCTTTTAGGGGGAAATTTACGGAGGAAGAAAGAGGCTAGTTGGCGAAGTTATTGTCAAGAACATCCAGAAAAGAAAAAATTTCTTACAGAGAGGTAAAAGATTTAGGAGGACCGATAGAAGATTTGCTTTCAGCGTATGAGAAAAGGCTGTTGCCTCGGTAAGAAACTTCGCAGGTTCCAAAGAAAATTGCCTTGGGAGGGTAGAACCTTGCTCCAGATCAGGATCCAGAAGAGCTGTATGTAATGTCTAATGTAATTCGATGTCTGGTTAAGAGAGCTGAAGAAACCGGAAAATAGGAACCTGAATATGCTGTGCGAAATCATCTTGAAAAAATTGAGGAACCTAAAATAGAGGAATTTTTATAGCTGTCTCGTAGAATAAACTCAGAATCTCTTTCTAGACAACATAAAATAGCGAGAGAGCTTCTCAAGAGGCATTAGATGAATTAGGATCGAATCCAAGTGTGGCCGTAGCAGAATTAAAAAGAGGGAAAATAATTAGCCGCTCTCTACGTAACCCTAACCGTAAACTTTGATATGAAATCACCCCCACTCTATGGATGAGGTCTGGCATGACCGAAAAACATATTTTGTGCTAATGCATGAAATAGGTTAAGATGATATAAAATATGAATGAATGTAAACTCTGCGGAAAGAATGGGGGAGATCTTTCACTGTTTTCAGCCAATCATAAAGAGCTGGGCAATGTCATGGTCTGTCGAGAGTGTTGGGTGAAACTCTATGACGACAATATTATGCTGGGCGGAACGGGTTCAGGTGGCTCAGGCAGCGCATGTCCCGCCTGTGGATAGATAAACACTTCCAGCATCGAATGCAAATAGATGTTAAATAACTAGTAGTAAAGCGATTTACCATGGAGATCAATTCTTGGAAGAAACAGTTAGAACGAGAACGAAGATTAAAGGACAATTACTTTAAAGTTCATCCAGAGTCGCCGATCCCACTATCGAAACGAGAGAAATTCAAAGGGTTATCCTACTATCCACCGAACAGAGACTATAGACTCGAGCTTGACCTTCATGAATACGATGAGAAGACGCGGATACAGATGCAGGTAGCTCACGGCGAAGAGCAGAAGTATGTGAGATGGGGTGAGCTCCAATTCATCCTTCAGGGAGAGGAGTGCAGACTTCAAGTATACAAACGTGATACTGAGGAGTGGCTGTTCGTCCCCTTCAGAGACCAGACAAGCGGAATGGAGACATACGGTGCAGGGCGTTATCTAGATCTACAGCTCGATGAGAACAAGCTAGTAGACGGAAGGTGGTTCCTCGACTTCAACAGAGCCTATAATCCGTGGTGCGCCTATAATGAATCTTATACCTGCCCCTTCACACCTCAGGAGAACTGGCTTGATCTCCCCATCCGAGCAGGTGAAAGAAAATATAGCGAGAACCATTAAGAATAAAAGTATTGATCTAATTGAGAAGTCAGCTTTGCATCTCAAACAACAAAAAGATTTCATGCTACAGTACATAGAACATAATTTAATTATTAAAAAAAAGGTCGATTTCATAATATCACCTAGTTAGTCGACTCGTGATCACTTTTTTTACCGACAGCTTTTTAAAATTTGAAATAGTGCCTCTCTGGATTGTATCTTCATGGATAACTTCTACTGCGTATTGATTTATTAGTTGGAATTTCGAGAATTCTATATCCATTATAATAGTGTTCAATTCGAAAGGGTTCTCATGAATTTCCGGATCACCGGGGTAGAAGGAAAGGAAACCATCAGGCTTCAAGATTCTATAGAATTCTCCAAGTATAGTTCGCCTATCCTCAGAACTTGGAAAATACCAAGAGTGTAGGACATCATAAGCGAGTATAACATCTATAAATTTATCAATTAAGCTTATTCTCAGCTCTCCAGAAGTTTTCATAACAACGATGTTTTCCAGCCCTCGAGATTTAATTCTGCGTATCAACTCATCAAGCCCCTCACTTGGCCAACTCCCCCGACTCTCCTTGTCTAAGGCGTAGATCCTCCCTCTGCTTCCTACGATCTTTGCGGCTGGAATCGTATAATTACCTGAACCACATCCAAAATCCAAGATTACTTGATCTTCTCTCAACCCCATCTCACTTAAAACTAGTTCATCCTTCCTATCCAGCCATCTTATCAAATCATTACCCATCGGACCCTTAAACCATTCTAACATTTTATACTCATCCTCGATCAGACTAGTAGACTACACAACTGATTGTATTACCTATCCATAAATTGTTGTTTATGCATACAGGTGTGCAGCTACTCTAATCTCAACTCTCGCAACTCAAATTCATTCCAGGAAATCCCTTCTCGAACCACTTCAATCTCAGACAAGAACTTCACTTACCTTAAGACAGCCCCTTCAATGTTTTCAGCGGAAATCTCAACTACCTCGATACTCGATAGATCCTTAATATTTTGTTTTTGTATCATTAACGATACATATTCATATCAATTGATGAAATCTCCCAAACTAAAAAAACTAATATTACAAGCATCCTAATAATACTATTACCTCTTCTCTTCGAACCGCCTAAGACGCAGAATAATAAACGAGAGAAGTGTTACAAGTAACGCTTCAAGATAGGAACCTACACCAATCACCATTCCCACTGCCGAGGCAACCCAGAGTGATGCTGCAGTGGTTATTCCAATAATCTTATCATCGCTCTGAATTAGTGTCCCAGTACCAATAAAGCCGATACCGACAACGATGTACGATGCAATCCAAGCAGAATCTGCTTCTTAAAATCCAGTAAACGAAAGAACCGTAAATAACTTAGAACCAAGTGATACTAGCATATAAGTTCGAAGACCCGCAGGTTTCTAAATCACTTCTCTCTTAGTCCCGATGATCCCGACAAGTATCATTGAGACTATAATACGAATGAGAGATTCAAGTAGAGAAATCATAGATCTTTTCAGATCTGCTTACTTCTGTTCTTTAAATAGAATATATTGAATGTTAAACCAATAATTTATCAAAAAATTAAAAAATTGTATATAAAGACGCTTTATTAAATATTCTCCTCATGAAATTGAAGTTCCTCTACATGTTCTCTTACTAGATGAACATTAATGTTCATACAGAGTAGGATATATATCTTATCTCAATTGTATATAAAAGAAGAAATCTTATAAATAGTATTATTTAATCAACATTCTATATCCCTGTTGTGTAAACGTTTCAAAACGAATCTCTCAAGCAGTTAGCACACGTGCGGATTCCCCTTATCAGACACTGTATACAAATCTACAACGAAGAGGATAAGAGCATTATCTGTCAGACTGAATATAGAAGGTTCACGATGAAGCTTGAAAAAAGTTTGGAATCCTGAAGCTTATTTCAGGTGAATAGATGTATTTATTTGATAGTTGGATAGTTTTGAAGGCCAAGACTTGGAATACGCCTGGATATAAGTATACATCCGTGTCTACTAGAGTTGGATAAGACTGTATTAACCTATAGGGAAGAGAAACATGCTTGGAAAACACGATCTATACTACTATCCCTTAACTGGAATGAGCAGGGCAGTTGTAGAATCTACGAGTGATGTTATAACTACTATCAAGTAATAGTTCAGCTTTTAACCATCACTTTCGGATTTATCTTCACTTCCACTGTGTTTGCTATCGATTTAGATATTATACAATATTTTTCAGCAAGCTCAATAGCCTTAATGGCTTTTATCTTCTCTTCATCGCGTTCTACCACGACGGCTAAATTTAAGGTAATCTCGCTGAAAAGGTACGGCCCTTCGGTTTTTATAACCGACCCCTTTGCATTACACGTATAACTGATGAGTTTCAGATCTAGTTTTTCAGCAAAATAGAGAAAAGAAGTTAAAGTACAGGCATTTACTGATGCAACGAAAAGATCTTCGGGGCTTAACAATCCGATAGGTCCACCGAAACTCGCGGGGGTGGAAAAAAGGATTTCATGATTCCCTTCGAAATTAAGAATTCCATTTTTGTCTTCCTTCCAAGTAACATCATTCTCAAAAATATGGGTTTTCGCGGTCATACATATCACCAGTCACAATGTAAATAAGAGTTAAAAAGCATAAACCTTTTGCTGTTTATTAAATGAATTTAGCTCTAACTCTCTTCGAAATCAGCAAACTCGCCTCATCACTGCACATCACCAAAAACATCCTAGAGACCGCCTCAATAATCTATCGAAAGACCATAAAGAGAAAATATATACGAGGTGGGTCGAAGCAGAACATAACCGCAGCGGTACTCTATCTAAGCTGTAAACAATGCAGTATATCCATAACCTTGGTGGAGATAGCTACTGCAGTCCATCTTCATAAAAAAGAAGTTGAGAGAACCTATAGATTCCTAGTGAATGAGCTCGACACATTCGTACCTCCCACAGTAAAAAACAAAAAAGTAGCTAAATTCTAAAATAAACTTGAAGTATCTGCAAACGTGGAGTTACTCGCGATAAAACTGCTCAACCAAGCAAAAGGCCTACAACTAACCAGTGGAAGAAATTCTAGAGGAATATCCGCAGCCGTCATCTACATAGCTACAATCCTAACCAACGAGAAGAAGACTCAACAAGAAGTAGCTGAGATAACGAATGTCACTGCATTAACCATACGACCCAGATATAAAGAACTGCTTAAAAAACTCCTTATAGAAATCAACCTATAAAAAACCTGCATAAAACTTACCTTCCATCAATAGATAAGAGATAAAAGGTCTTATCGATCGGTGCGTCTCTATTCAAAGTGAGGTATTTAATACTATTTTCGTCTAACAAATATTTGACGCGCTTTGTTTTTGGGTGATAGGATATTCACAGCATGATTTTGTCTTATGGAGTTCCGTATATGGTTTATTTACGGATAAGAGGCGGGTAGTGTCTTTAATAGTACTCTATAGAGATCTTTTATCTCGATGAGCTTCCAATAAATGGTACCATCAGCTTCTTGGAGATATATCCGTCACGTGGCGCAATTATTGATAAAGAGAGAAAAAGTATGGAAGTTTCTTTTAGATCCTAGATTATAGGCCTATATTGCTTTCATCTACTTAGATGCTGGAGCAATGCCGAGCTGTTGCATGAGGGCGAGTCGATCCCAATATGGCCAGATCTCCACTATTTTTCCTCCAGATACGCGAATAACAGAGGCGCCTCGATTACTCACCTTCTTATTGGTCGCTGGGATGCCCATGAACTCTCCAGTATGTGTTCCTGTTAACGTCCAGCAGAAGACAACTTTGTCTCCTTCTGCAATAACATCCTCAATGGTGAAATGAGAGTCTGGCATGCCGGAGTGAGATGATTCCATATACTGTTTAAACTCTTCAAGTCCCCTCAAATCTTTATCCGGCATGTGAAAGACGAAATCGGGGGAAAGAAGGCTCCTTGCAGCAGATTCATCACCTTTATTCAAAACCTCCTCCACATAGCGTCTGACAATAGATTTATTCTCCTCTAAAGACAGAAAGATCACCTCCCTTAGTTTCTCCTATAGAATAATAGATTATCTATTTACGTTTAAAAAATTAATATTCGATATGGCGATGGAGACTTAATACATGCATCACTATAGGTAAAAGTATGGGGTTAATGACGTTATTCAAGAAGAAACTTGGAATCGTAGAGAAAGAGCTTCTTGATAAGCGTGAAGTTGAGCCTATACATACACCATCGTTCATCATTGGCGACTCATTGGGGGATATCAAAATAGGGCTGAAGGGTATCAGAGATCGGGTCATTAGAATGGAAGATAATATGCTATATCGAGATTACTTTGATGAGTTCATAAGATACTGGATAAGAGCGAATTGATAATCAGTAAGCTTGATTTCTATAGGATTCTACGATCCTCGTCGAGGACGCCGAGTATCGAGCCGAGGAAACCGAGTATACAACCGAGTTTAACCGAAGAAGCCGAGGATCATGTAAGAAAGACAATAGACAGTTTGAGATTAAGGCAAGTATTATCCATATTTGATATTAGAAAGAGAACAACCCCTAAGCAATTAAGCCAGTTATTGGGTATAAAGAATAATACAGCTACAGAGCATTTAAGAAATCTTGAGAAGCTTGGCTATATTCGACGAGTAAGCAGAGGATTATAAGAGAAGATATACACAATAGCATATGCAGGAATTGATTCGCATTAGTTCGCTCTATGATGCGTATGATTCGACGTTAGCAAAGCTACGATCCTTGTTGATAAAAGCGTGGATTGTATGAGCGCCATCTAATTAGAAAAATCAACCAAAAATATCTTTCAGACTGTGACTATCAATTTTTTCGATATAGTTAGCCCAGAAATCATTAAATGATCAATTAGAACCTTCTGACTTAAGCTCACCTGTTACAATAACCCAGTCACCATTATTAATCCCATCTACGTTTACAGGTGAACGTTCAGTTACATTATCCTCAATCATCAAATCGTACCATACCATTACCTTTTCATCCTTCGAAGTTAATTGAAAACATGGACAGAATAGTTCACCTAACAAACTTACCTTCCCATATACCCTGATCTCAGTATCGTATATTGGATCTTCAAGCAATTTAGAAACACTGAGTGCCCTCTACCTCCACATCTCTTTGTTGAACATATAACACAGCAAGAGAAGATATGACAAGGATGATTATGATTGCTGAAACAGCTATTACCTTACTTTTGAACATTTTTCATCGACCATTTTTATGATGATTAACAATAAAAATCTAGAGATTATAACATAATTATCAAAAAAAATAACGGATAATTAGTGCACGCTATGCATCTGCCAAATTCAGCCCACTTGCCACAGTAATTGTAGCAATCCCGATAGAGAGTGCGACGACGATGCCCAAAACAAAGATTTTGTCTTAAAAGGAGCCCATCCAAAACACAAGCCAAGCATCAATGCACCCGAAACCAGCACAAACGGGGAGAAATTTTTTAAAAGAGAACCTGGCGCAAAATACCACAAAGAAAACCAAACAGCTGGCCAACCAAGCGCGTGCTAAATCAAGTTTATTTTGAGATCCATCTACCTAGTACTGCTATTAGGAATATTACGATACCTGATAAGACAACCAACGGTCCAGCAGGCAATATAAGGGCTTGCGATAATAAGATCCCTGAAGACGCACTAATTGCCCCAAATAAAGCACTTAACATTGAGTACTTGACCAGATTAGAGCTTACATTCTTTGCAACTGCTGCAGGGACGACAACTAAGAAACCAACAAGGAGTGCCCCTACGATCTTTATGCTCATAGCAACTATCAGTGATACTAACAAGAGATAGAGTAGATTAATTTTTGCAATATTGATTCCAATCGAAGCTGCAAGCTCTTCTGAAATCATACCCAAGACAAGTTTATCATAAATCTTCTTTGCAAAAATCATGACAACAACAGAGAGAATAACCGCTACTATGGCATCCAGAAAAGTGACTTGAGAGATATCACCGAACAGAGCTTCAAGTAAATCTGTCTCAGGAATAAGGAGAATTCCTATAGCTAGAGAGAGAGTGAACAGTGCGCCGACGATAGTCTCAAAGGATAATCGTGTGATTCTCTCTAGATGCCAGATCAAAACAGCTGACGCAAAGAGAAAAGCAAAGGCTCCCAGGAAAGGATTGAAGTTATATAAGATTCCAAAGGCAAGGCCGGGTAAAGCCACATGGGACAAAGCGTCACCAACGAGGGCCATTCTCTCAAGAACCATGAGCGACCCTAGATATCCTGCAGCAAAACCAGCAGATATGCCAACGATTAGACTGAACCATAAATTCTCTATCATTCTTCATCAACCATTTCCACCATACAAACCGTTTCTCCATAAATCATTTCCTGTACCTCGGGGTTCATGATGTTCCTTGATTCGCCAAAATATGTCACGCATTTATTCAAAGCCAACATATAGTCTGAGTAATCCCGTATGATGTGTAAGTCATGTGTGATTAGGAGAATCGTTACTTGGTTCTTATGTTTAAGCTCATTAAGCATTTTATAGATAGCCTCTTCACTATCAAGATC
>CAZAXO010000097.1:0-8322 GCA_964489085.1 uncultured Candidatus Bathyarchaeia archaeon | reverse complement strand
ACTTCGAGGAGTCGGGTACGTCCGTTAAGATCCATGGTTTGTAGTAATCCTGGTAAACCCAAAATGTGATCGCCATGAAGATGTGTTATGAATATTTTTGAAATTTTTTGTAAACCGAGTTTAGCAAAGGTTATTTGTCTCTGAGTTCCCTCTCCACAGTCAAAGAGGAGTAGTTCACCTTCATAGAAAACGGCTATGCTAGGTAAATTTCGGCTTCGAGTGGGTATGCTTCCACTGGTTCCTAGAAAAGTGATTTCTAAGGTCATAGTACTTATAATCTCTTTATGGATATTATTTTTCTAGTAAGTTTTTTATGTATATAGATTTCATGTGTTTCAACTACTTTAAAATTAGTATCTTCAACAATTTCAATTAAGCCAACACCCTTTGGCGCTGCTAGAGCTGCGTAACCTTTTGAATCAAGAAAATATTCTGCTTCATGTAAAAAATCACGTAATATAATACGTACACCTCTCTTCATAGTCGTAGCAGCAGTACCGTATGGAGGATCTGTTGCCACCGCAACAACTTTTTTTATAGGTGTATGAGCAATATCAGCAACTAATATGCCAGATGTAGTATATTCATACTCTTTTAAATTCATATAAGAACCTAAAGCCATCTTTTTACTAATATCGCAACCGATGACTTTACAACCAATTGATGCTGCTTCAAGTAGAATACCTCCTACTCCACAAAATGGATCTAATAATAAATTATTTTTTTGCGCTCTCGATAGATTAACCATACATCGAGCTAGTTTAGAATCCATAGTAGAAGGATGAATAGCTATTCTATTTTTTGGCATTCTTGCTGAAAAAAATTTTGGTGGTCTCTCATAGATTTTTATTCCTAAAGCGAATACATTACTTGCTATAAATCCTATGAAGTAAAGATCTGGATGGTCTAAATTGACAGTTAATTTAGTGTTTTTAACTATCATCTTGCCTAACATAGATTCTAGGAATAATACATTTCCAGGAGTTCCACTACCTAATCGCATAATTCTTACAGCAAAAGTTTTTACTTTTGAATTGAAAGTAAGATCAACATCTTTCATATAATGGATAATTTGTTCAGTTGTAAAGGAACATGTAAAGAGTTCAGAAGCTAAACATGTTAACATCCCACACCTAAACGCTGCCTTTAGGGGAGTTGTGTCATATACATCCAATATTAAAAGTCGACCATTGTTTTGAACTATATTGAAGCGATATCCTTCAGCTTCAAGAGCTGCTTTAAATTCTGCTTGTGGAAGAGAGAGATGTTCACCAGAAAGAGCTACTAAAAATCTTTGAGTAGATCTCATGGAAAGATCCTCAGAGCTTCCGCAAGTGTAGAAGCTACAGACACTTTACTATAGTCATTCTCAATGCAATCTGTTCCGATGATTTCTGATATCCCTGCTTCTTTCAATCTCTTAACAGCATTATTGGAAAGAAGAGGGTGTATACAAGTAGCTATTGTTGTTCTAGCTCCTTGGTTTGTAGCTATCTTAGCAACATTTGCTATTGTTGATCCTGAACTAATGATATCATCTATTATGATGACGTCCCGATTAGTAACTTGTATATTTTTATATAAGGTTCTCACTTTTCCAGTATTTCGATCTCTACTTTTCTCCAAATAGGAATATTCACTATGAAGTAACATCGCTGCTTCTTTAGCCAAGTTTATAGCACCTTTATCAGGCGATAATATAATGGGGTCTTTAAGATCAATTTTTAGGAAATATTCCATGAGCACTTTTACAGCAGAAAGGTTCAAGGCGGGTATGTTAAACCATTTTATTGTGTCAGATTTATGGATATTATATGTAATGAATGCGGAAGCTCCACTATTTTCGATTAGGTGTATTATTGTCCTTAAACTTATACATTCACCAGGTTTGAACATGGAATCTTGACGAGTATAGGCTAAATAGGGGGAGACTACGATTATATGCTTAGCTCCTTGTGATTTCGCGGCGTTAATGGTTAGAAAAAGTTCAATAAGGTGTTTATCTTGTGGTGGATAAGTAGACTGCAATAGCAGAATATTCTGTCCTCTAATATTAGCAGGGATACATACGTAAGATTCGCCATCTGGAAAAGTTTTATGCTCAACATTAATTACTTTCATATCATAATTTTGAAGTTTGCTTCCTAACGTACGAGAAGCAGAACCGACTAATACTATGTCAACGTTCTTCAATTTGTCATTCCTATCCTTTTTTCTATGAAACGAATGTATTAAGAAAATGTAAGACTTTTAAATTAAATGATGATTATTTAAATATATAAGAAATCCTTTACAGTTAAATATATATTAAAACTTAGATAGTTATTATTGAAGATTAGATCTATAGTAAAGGTGGAAAATTCTATGTATGTTCCAAGTAAAGTATCTACTGGGATAACTGGATTAAATGAAATACTAGGTGGAGGACTTCCAGCTGGGAGAGTACTTTTATTATTAGGAGGTCCTGGAACAGGGAAGACCGTTGCTGCAACACAATTTCTTCTTGAAGGTTTGAAGAATAAGGAAGGAGGGGTACTGGTAAGTTTGGAAGAAACAAAGTTTCACTATTACTCTGAGATGACAAAATTCGGATGGAATATGGAAAAATATGAAAAAGAGAAGAAGTTTTGGTTTGTAGACGCTTCTCCAATAAGACGTTTACCAGGTGAGGTGAAAGTGGGAAAACTCACTATTGGGCGTAGAGAATTCTCATTAATAAGCCTAATTGAAGGGATAAATGCTGCGGTTAAGGAAGTAAATGCTAAAAGGCTTGTAATTGATTCAATCGCAGCTTTAGTATTTCAATATCCAAATGATGCTGATAGACGATCTGCTCTTCTAGATATGATGGAGGCATTAGTTCGGCTAGGGACTACTTGCATCCTTACTTCAGAACTTAATTATATGAGCATAGAAAGGAGTATACAGCCAGAAGAATATATAACACATGGAGTAATACTACTTCAAACTTTCCATGTAGGAAGAACACTAGTGCGTGCTATTCAAGTTGAAAAAATGAGGGAATGCAAAGTGGATCATCAACCACGTCCTTATAGAATAACTGAAAAAGGATTAGAAATCTTCCAGAAGGAAAGTGTATTTTAAATTGAATGTAAAGAAGCATAAGTGATTAATAATCTATGAAAAATAAGTAAGCAATATTTAAGTTGTCCTATATCGTTTATATGTTAATACGAGCTAATTAAGTAATTGTTAAGGAGTTCAAAAAATTTGGTTAAATATCATTTACGAGAAGAAATAATTGATAAAGAGGTAATTGAATTAGAAGCTAAGAAAGTTGGTATCATCAAAGACTTAGCTTTTACTTTAGATGGGGAACTAGTATTAATCGTTGAAACAGAAACAACAAAAGGAGAATTAAAGGAGACCTTTTTACCATTTAAGAAGATAATTAAAATTGCTGATGTTGTATTAGTTAAATCAAAAGAAGATCTTGAACCAGCGAAATAAATACTTCATTTAAAAGGTTTGTTTTTACTCTAATTTAGCATTATTTTACATGTTGAATTATCTCTTCGAATTGTTCTTCTGTTATTGCTTCCATGTAACGAAGTAACTCCATAATCTCTGTAATTGATATAAATGAGTGTACGATCACATCAAGTTTCTTTAGCTCTTTAACACCTCCTTCTTCACGATTAATTAAAACTAATACATTGTCTACTTCCCCACCTTCTAATCGTAATGCTTCAATTGAAGATACGAGGCTTTTACCCGTAGTAATAAGATCATCAACAAGAATTATCTTATCGCCCGGATACAGTAAGCCTTCAATCCTTTTAACATGGCCATGTTTTTTACGCTCTGGTCTAACGTAAATGAAAGGTTTTTCAAGTTGATAGGCTAAAATAGCTGAAAAAATCAATCCTGAGGTAGGTACTCCTCCAATTTTTTGATAATTATCAACTTTAGATTGTGTAATCAATTTTTTGTAAAAGCCTATTATTGCTTCTAATGTTTTTGGAAAGCTAGGTATTATACGAAGATCAATATAATAGGGGCTCATTTTTCCACTAGTAAGTTTGAAGATTCCAAACTTAATAGCTCCAATCTTTAAAAGCATCCTGCAGAATTCCAGTTTTTGTGTAGATGATATATTTATTCGATGATCTAACAATTTTATCTCCTAATAATATTCACAAATCTGATCTACTACTATGTTTGTTTTTTCATCTAATAAAGATAATCTTTAGCTAGTTGTCGCATGATACCCCCATGATAGGAAGTGAGATTGTGAATCTTTCATTCTACGATGTGCTACTTGAAAAGCTGATCTTAAGGTCTCTGAAGGTTTAAAACCAAGCCTTCGAACATAATAATTAGGAAGAGATGAAACTAATCTAATTGACAAACGTTCTCGAATATCTGAAATGCACTGTTTAACAGTATCTAAAAAGATATTATTACTTTCACTTAAAAGTAAACCAGTTATTTCTCTAATTATTTTAGATTCTATAATCGATGCAGAACATTCAGAGATAAGAATAAGTTCACCATCATCAGCTACTATTCTACTGTTTGTGGCTAAGGTTTGAATTGTCCCCCATAAAAGAGAATCATAAGGACATCCTCCTACACTTGATACAAGTCTCGGATACTGATTTTGAAGATTAAATATTTTTTTATACCGTTGTATACTAACATTAAATGAATCAATAATATCCCCCATTCCAAGAATTGCACACCCTTTTTGATGCGGAACTATATGTACCGAATAAATAGATGATGGAGTTTTTTCAAGAAGTCTGGTAGTTATAATATTATTTTCTATCGTTCCTGGTGTTAACTGCGTAACCTCAAGTTCATTAAGCATTTGTTTAATACTTTTTTTTCCTAGAACTGCGATGTGAGGAGCACCATGAAAACCAAAAAATGGATGGGGAAGAAGAGCGCTTAAAATGATAGAGGGAGAAATAGAATCACTCCAAGGTATTAATGTAAGGTTTTCAAATTTGTTTCCAAAATTAGCATCTAATTTGAAGGGATGCAAATTTTCGGTAACTATTACTTTTAGATTTCCTTGAGGATTAAGTTGGTTTAAGATTCCAAATAAATCCTTAATTAGTATATCATCTGCTAAATAGACGAGTAATGGATCTACTGCTATTGTGTCATTTTTATCTACATTATTTTTGAATTTATCTATCCATTCAGATCCAGATGGTTCAATAGTATAATCAAGAGTTCCTCCAAATTCTTCATTACTTAAATTAAGAAAGACTTCAACATCACCATAAGGTAACCAAACATCCATGAGTATCATCCTCTATGAAATAGTAATTATCTCCAAATGATTTTAATAGAATAAACATTTATTATACAAACTTTATCATTTTAAAATTAAAGCTAGCTATTTCCTTTTTGAGATTTCTAATTATATCAATAACAGAAAGAAGCACCCCCGCTGCGATAAAACTATAACCAATCAAACGGTCGCTTACACCGAAAATAATCCCTAAAACCACTAAAGACATACCGAGCGGAATAATTCTAATAGGTTGTTTTTGTTTTTTCTTTTTTCTTATGAAAAATAAAAGTATGGTAATGACAGCCAATACTGCAACTACTATCGCAATATAAATTTCCGATACACTCAGCATATTCTTTGAATTAGATAAGTGTTATAATAAATGTTATGAAACGACTCACTAGTCCACAAACCATCCATGAATTTCTGAAAACGCAGAGCGTGAAACAGGAAACTAGGTTTTAGAAATATAACCTTTTATTCTATGTATTTAGCTGAAATATGAGTCATCTCATAAATCAATTTCAAAAGTTCTATTGTAAACATCAGGGTACTTTCTGCACGTTCTTTATTCGGTTTTTCTAATAAATGTGCCGCTTTATTCCCATGATCTCTTATTAGGTCAGCCCATTTTGTTATTGATTTGGTTATTAATTCTTTTTTTCGAAGATATTCTAGATAGTAAACAAAATTCTTGTTCTCTTCGGCACCTTTTTCAACTGAAACATACATTAGAATATTTCTACACATGAGTTCAACTGAAGTATAAGCACCTATTGAAAAACAGTTTCTTGCTTCTTGATAAGCATCGTCTACTTCTTTTGATAATCCTTCTATTTTAGGGCCATAACTTACTACTGGATAAATAATATTTTCTTCAGATCTAACAAATCCATTACGACAGCTCGGGCATAGTAACCATCGTATGTTTCTGAGAGAAGCAACTACAAAACCAGTAACTTCTTTATTACAGTATTTGCATTTTAAATGGCACCAAGATCCATTTTGTGTACCATCATAAGTTCTATTAACATCTTGGAGAAGACTCATATTTATTATACATTTATACTACACTTAAGATACTTTCGTTTACAATTACCTTAAAAAGTCAGTATCTTCGAATCCATATTATTTATTTCCAACAATTGAAATTTTATATGCTTATTCATTTAATTATTTTACAGAATTCAATTGACTTACAAGGTCTTTATAGCTTATGGTGGTAAAGAAGGAGAGAAAGTAGCTATAGACCTTTATGCTTATTTAGAAGATATCCGCGGATTCAAACCTAGATGTGCAACTCCAAAATCAAATTCTTTACATCGAGGGCAATCAGTATTAGATATAGGGTATCTAATTAAAACAAGTGATGCTACTGTATGGATATGTACGAAGGAAGGTATAACTAACCGGAAGTTTCTTATTGACTTATCCTTTGCTATTTCACAAGATATAGATATACCTCTCATTCCATTTGTAGCCAATAATGTTAAAAAAAGTGAGCTCCCATATCCATTGCAAGCTTTTTGGTTTGGAAAAAAATTTGGGAAAAAAAATTATTCTATGCTTTTTCCAAAGATAGAACGAGATATAAAAAAGGGAATTAGAGATTTAAAAAACGTCTGTATACAGAAGGAATGAAAATTTTGTCAAATAACGATCTTGGAATAGATGAAACGCAATTTCAGACCTTCTTAAAAGAAGTACGTGATATGTATTATAGAATGACTATTTTAGATTTAATACTTCCTCTTCAAGAATATAGCGCTGAAAAATTTGCAGATTCTAGAGACATCTCTCTTAGAACAAGAATAAGAAAGGATGTATTTATTTCACCAACTTCATATCTTGTTCCTTTACCCTATGCTAGAGCAATAGCCGTTGGAGAAAAGAAATATCTTATCGAAAAATTTAAAGAAACATCTGAAAAGAAAGAAATTAATAAAATTAATCAGATTATTGATAAAATATGTGAATTCGAATTAGAAAGAACTTCAGTATCAGTATTCATACCAATTAAATTTTTTAAGGACATTTATAAAAGTTTTAAAATAGAATTTTTACCCAAATCTAATTATTCAGATATAAAACATCCTCATATTAAGGTTGGATCAACACAAGTTTTATTTCTCTGGTCTAGTAATTACACTCCTTTTGAGGAAATTTTTATAGTAGATAATAGATGCGGAACATGGTATTATAAAGAATACAATGAAAGTTCACGGATAAAAATTGACCTAAAAAAAATCGATGAAGCTATACTTGAACTAATTATTAAAACAACTTTTAGGTTTGAAATAGAGAGTCCTAAATATGTTTATTGCATTAGCATAAATAAGAACTAATGTAAGCCATTAACTCGGTGATTAGTGCTAGAATATTCAATATCTCAACAATAACGTACTAGTCAATTAACATTAATCGGTTATTAACCACTATACTCCCATCGATTTTTTCATTAAAATAAAAAATTTAAATTATAACAAGGTGAATACTATGATATTGGTAGAAACAAATGCTTATAAAAATAATTATGCTCCTTATCGGTATTATCACTCTTTTTACAGTGTTTATAAAATTTCAAAAAAGCAAATGGGCAATTGTCTATATTATCATAAGTATAGGCTATATTATTCTCGGTGTATTAGTTGAAGACCCGGAAGGTGATGTAATAGTAACCTTAAGCCAATTTCAAGTTTTTATTATATTCGCTCTTCTTTCAGGTGTTCCTATTGTTTCAAAAAGCATCCAGTGGGCTGTTACAAGAACTGATTTATACATCAAAACAATTAAAGCATTGGATTCAATAGTAAAACTTGAAGATGTAACAAAAGATACCCAAAACATCAGAAGGATGTACGAAAAGATACATGAAAAGGAGTTAAAGAAAAAAACTAATTTATCATAATTAGCCAAAACAATTCAAGTTATCATTTTAATATAGTTTAACCCTCGTTAACGTGGGTTGGTATCCCATCCGGCCTACAATATGATTAAAGTACATATTTTCATATAATTAATTACTATTTTTTTCCTATCGTTTTCATTCATTA
>CAZAXO010000096.1:0-8409 GCA_964489085.1 uncultured Candidatus Bathyarchaeia archaeon | reverse complement strand
ATACAATCAAGTTCCAAAACTTAGATATATGTTCGGAGGACACATAAAAGTACCCTTGGTGATTAGAACTCAGATTGGTGCAGGAAAGTCGGCAGCAGCACACCATTCAGCATCAGTGTACTCTATCATCGCTCACATGCCAGGTTGGAAATGCGTATTACCAGCAACCCCTTATGATGCAAAAGGATTATTAAAGACAGCTATCAGAGATGACGACCCAGTAATGTTTTTTGAACATAAAATGCTGCTCAATATCAAAGGTGAAGTTCCAGATCATGAGTACACTATTCCTTTCGGTGAAGCAAGCCTAAAGAGGCAAGGGGAAGATGTAACGGTAATCGCTACAGCATTGATGGTCTATAAAGCGCTGAAGGCTGCTGAAAAATTATCGGAGGAAGGGATAAGTATAGAGGTGATCGATCCAAGGACCATCGTTCCTTTAGACAAAAAAACCATCATCGACTCAGTGAAAAAGACGGGTAAACTGGTTATAGTAGATGAAGATTATAGTAGATGTGGTTTAAGCTCTGAAATTTCAGCTATCGTTTCTGAGGAAGCATTCAATAGTTTAAACGCGCCTATTAAACGAGTTGCGACACCTAATGTGCCGATACCATTCAGTCCTGTATTAGAGAGTAAAATCATTCCAAACGAAAATGATATCATAAAAGTTGTAAAGGAATTAGCACCCCATAGAAAAACTAATAATTCCTTAATATGAGATCCTTTCCCTTGAAAGACACTTAACGCGTGTGTGTAAAGGGAGAATCTAATCATTATCCTGGGAGGTCAATAGTAGAAAATGGGTAAAGTGGCAATGCCTAGGCTCGGCTTGACGATGGAAGAAGGAAAAATTATAAAGTGGTTTAAAAGCGAAGGGGAGAGAGTTGAAGTGGACGAGCCTTTATTTGAGATTGAGACTGAAAAGATTACATCAGAAATTAAATCGCCGCTCTCAGGTATCTTAACGAAAATTATTGCCCCAGTAGGCTCAACAATCCCTGTGACAGTAACAGTCGCTATTATAGGAGAACCTGAAAAAGAAGAAATAGAGACGACGCTAGAGGAGGAGAAGAAAGAGACGGAAGAAGTAAAGATGATTAAGGCACACCAACTCGAGACCCGCACGAACGCAAATCGAGTTTCCCCTTTGGCTCTTAAAATAGCACAAAAACATGATATAGACCTATCAGAAATAAAAGGGACCGGTTTAGGCGGGACGATAATAAAAGGAGATGTATTAAAAAGAATAGAGGAGAGAAAACAAGCTCCTACCCTAGCTGCGGGACTGGAAATCTTAGAAGGAATAGAGATGAGTCTACCTCGAAGAAAAACTGCAGAAAGACTTTCCCAGATGCATCGAGAGACGCCGCATGTGACAATTACAACACCTATTGACCTAACTAAACTGATTAAACTAAGAAATACATTAAAAGGTGACATAGAGAAGAAAACTGGGAGAAAGCTGACTTATACTCATATCTTCGCAAAGGTCGTATCTATAGTACTTAAGGAATATCCAGAGTTAAATTCTAGGTTAGTAGATAATAACATTCTCAAAATAAAAGAGATTAATCTAGGAATTGCCATTGAGACTGATGAGGGATTGATAGTCCCGGTTGTTAAAAATGCTGGAGAAATGAATTTAACAGAACTGGTAGTAAAAATTTCTGAACTTGTAGATAAAGCTAGAAATAAAAAGTTAGCTCTTGACGATATTACAAGGGGGACTTTCACTATCAGTAATATCGGTATGTTCGATGTTGACGTTTTCACTCCTCTTATTAATCCCCCGGAATGCGCAATCCTTGGCATTGGGAAGATGTTTAAGAGAGCTTGGGTTGTTAATGATCATATGGAAGTCAGATCGATCGCAACGTTCAGCTTGACATTTGATCATAGGATCATTGACGGCGCGATAGCTGCTCGTTTCCTACAAAAAATTAAAGAAAATCTGCAGAATGCTGAAGAAAATTTAAAAGATGTATAAGAGATAATTATTTTATCGTGTAAATTTTCGTGCGCGCTGTGAGGCTAGTAAATGGTAGGAAGATACTTTAACGATATGACTATTAAATAAAGGTAATGAACTTTTTTTATCGAATATTTTTATATACGCGATTAAGGTGCGCGCGTAGATCATTCTGCACTAATTGGGTCATTAATGTTTATTCTTGTGATATATCTTTGAAAGATCAATGCTAAAATAAATGGGGGAATCAGGGCAATAAAAGTCTCAGCTGTTACTAGATTGGAGTCAAGGTATGAACCTCCACTAGCTAGCTGAAGTCATAGGAATATCTCTCGGAGCATTAGCTACGTATTTTATTGTAGATTCTTTACTTGAATACAGGAAATTAAGTAAGCTAAAACCGATTGAAAAGAAAATACTAAGCTATCATTTGTGGGTTTTTTTCAGAATTTTACTTTGATAAAATATATGTATTAAAAGATAAATCGGATAAAGATCTTACTAAAGCATTTAAGAAAGATTTTTTAAATGAAGATAATTTTGTTACAATCTATAAGCAAATTGAAAAAATAATCGATATTTATGGATATACTATTTCTGAAGAAATTTTGGATATTTTAGTGGATTTTGGATCAACAGCTGGTGATCTATCTGATGATATTGCTCATATTAAAATAAATTGAGAGAATGAACTTACCTAAAAGAGAATCTTCACATTATTGTAAATCAATTTTATAATTTAATAAACATACTATATTCTAAGGATTTATTGATTAGCTAGCAGACTTTTCCCAGCCTCTTTTCAGCGACATCAGCTGATACTGGGCTGCCGCGTGCCACATTCCTCAGCCACCGTTGCACACCCTCATTTTCAAGCATGTACGCGTATTTTCCCTTTTTTCTAAGGTAACTCTGATCAAGAAAACATAATAAGCGCTGGTATAAAAGGGTTAGCACCTAGTTGTTGGCGGGCCCGCGGGGATTTGAACCCCGGATCTCCGGCTTTCCACTTCTAGATGAACCGCAGGCTTACGCAATATCATAACCGATATTTCAGCGTCTTCATCCATACTAGACTACGGGCCCATTCCATTACAAGAACTAATTCTCTGTTTACTTCACTTGAGTAGAAGTGAATAATACCGTTATAAAAGTTGTTTTTTGATCTAGCTATTTTTTCTTTTAGGTTTTTTACACTTAGAACAAGTAGTTAAGCATTCATGACATACGACATGTGATTGAGCGCATAATCCTATAACTGAAGTCGATTTATTACAGGATTGACATATTGGTTGCTCAATTTTCGAAGCTGCAGGAATTTTATAAATATTTAATGTCGTACTTGATTCATCATTATATAATCGATACAATTCCCGTACAACGTTGTAGTGAATGAGGCTAATCGCGATGAGATCACAATTACAAATAATTTCATGTCGCTCTTCTTCTCTCCTCTTCTCTTTATTCTCGAAGGTAGCAATTTTATTGAAATACTGTAATAATTTTTTTTTCTCCTCTTCAACTTTCTTGGATAGTCTTCGCTTTTTCTCAAGATACTTCGGATAGGTATCTAGATTCCTATACCGTTTAATATTCTCATCAATCTTGGTAACTTGTGCTTCAAGAGATTTAATCCGAGTCTCCTCTTCTATTTTTACTCGCTGATAATAACTTGATATCCTTGTAAGGGCTTTCTGAAGATGCTTGTGATTTTGTTGCTTAAACTCTGACAAATCATCTTCTAATTGTTTTGCGAGAACTTCACATGCTTCAGTATAGACCTCATGTATTTTTTTTGACGTTAGGACCCGTTTTCGAATCTTAACAGATTGCAAAGGACGTGAGATAAGATCAGTTGGAACCCAATCTATAGAATTAAGCGAAGAAGGATCTATTGTAATATGAAAGAGTTTTCTCCAATAGTCTGGTTGGCTAACAGAGACTTGAAAATAGAAGATAATTCCAAACTTTAGATAGGTATATCTTCCTCCATATTCACCTTCAACGTTTATGAACTTGATCTCATCTAAAATGCTGGGTAAGTCATCTTTTTCGGGTATTTGAAATGATGCTACCTCTCCTTGTTTTGAGCAGGTTTGAAAGATATGTTCAAAAAATTTGTTTAAAGGATAAAATGATTTATTAGTGGTATTAGAATAAAGGGATTTGAAACAAAGGTTAATCGTTTTCTGTTCAAAATCTTTAAGATATTTTTCTGGAAGAGAGATTGTAAACACATTGTTTTCTTCAGAAAAGTCTGCATCAATTACTGTTAAATAGTGTTTGAGAAAATCCCTTTTTTCCTTGTACTTAAGAGTAGTTTTTTCATTCATAAGGTTAAACCTAGTTTAACGGTGAGAGATCAAAATTTTCAAATACTCTTTTATCAAATTCGAGAATATCTTCTGCAATGCTCTTCTTCTTATATGTTTGATCTCGAAGAATGCTTAACCTGTTTTCGAAATCATCAGTACTTACTGTTCGCATATAATCTTCAAAGATACGTTTCTCATAATTTTCTCCATCATCATCGTCCAATATCAAATCTAAGTTTCCAATCGCAAGTTCAAATAATCGTATTTTATCATATAATGTATTCACAATAGTATCTTCAACGGTATCCTCGGTCACAAAATTGTAGATATATACGTCTTGTTCTTGCCCTATTCGATGAATTCTACCGATCCTTTGTTCAACTCGCATGGGATTCCAAGGAAGATCATAATTAATGATTACATTACAAAATTGTAAATTTCTACCTTCACTTCCAGCCTCGGTACATATTAAGATTCTACCATCCTTTTTAAATCGTGATACAGCTTCTTCTTTCTTCTGGTAAGACATTTTTCCAGAGAAAAGCAAAGCTTCGGTATCATGTTCACTGAGAGCACGTGCAATTTGTTTTTGAGTTTCAAGAAACGTAGTAAATATGAGGACCTTTGAATCTAACTGGTTCACAGTATCGATTAACCGTGAAAGCTTTGTATCATTCTTGATACTCAATGCATCATTTAGTAATTGTGATAATTCAAAGGTATCATAAGAAGAGGAAGAGGTATCCAGTTTATTCTGTAATGCTTTTATTAGTGCAGCTGAACTACTCGTTAATTGTCTTTGAAACATGATTAATGAAAATATCGTTACTTCATTCGTAAAAGCATCTTTTAAAGCTTCATAATATTTTCTCCGTACATACCGAGTAACATTTTGATAGAGCTGGCGTTCCTTATAGGAGGGTTGTATTCTTAGAGTACGAGGAATTCTTTTAGTAAACTTGAGATATCCCTCAGTCTCTCTTCTATTAGTCCTTATCATAACTTGAGATAGAATATTTTGTAATCGGATATTATCCTTCACGATTCTACCTTTTGTATCTGATACAAAATCGTTGCTGAATTCTCTCCATGTCCCGAGAAGATCCGGTCGGACTAATTGGACTAAATTGTATAATTCATAGAGACTATTCTGAAGAGGAGTAGCAGTAAGCAGTAACAAATACTTTGATGATAATTCCTTCACAAAATTAAATGCTATGGATAAGTTATTCTTTAAGCGATGCGCTTCATCGATTATTATCATATCCCACTGAACATCTTTAAGATACTCACTGTTAATACCTCGTTTTGCTAAATCAAGTGAGACGATAAGTTTTTCGTGAAGATCTAAACCTTTAAAGTCTCGATCAGAATTGTTTGCTACAATAAATTTTTCAGAAAATTTGTAGAGTAACTCTTCTTTCCATTGAAACGTAAGTGAAGGAGGAGCTAAGATTAATACTTTCTCCACGACTCCTCTGCAAAAACATTCTTTAAGAATTATCCCCGCTTCAATAGTCTTACCTAACCCTACATTATCTGCTAGAATAGCCCTACATTTCATAAAATTTTTAACTTTCATGGCAGTTTTTATCTGGTGAGGTAATAAACGAATACGATCCTTAAGCTGATCAAGGACGAGTAACTCTTCATCATGACTATCTACTTGAAGCTTCAAAGACTCTAAACGAAGTTTCTGCCAAGCAATTTCATCCCATTGGTGATGGTGGAATTTATCTAATATCAAATCTGGGTCTGAGAAGATAAGTCTCAAGGCTACTCGTCATCTAAAATATCGAAAAAAGAATATTACATTTAACTCAGAAATATGTGTTTAGTAAGTTCACCAACTAAAAAAAATTGTTTCTTTTTTGTAAACGATAGTGGTTGTATCATCACGTATTTGTAATACCTGAAATATTTAGAAGTCAATTAATTATCGAATATCACACTAAAAAAAGGGTACAAGATATTAAGCTAACTATGAACTTCAGTGTTTCATTATACCTTTTGTGAGGTTACAATTTCAACAAATTTCTCAAAAGATCTATTGTATGTTCGCTCAATGTCATCTGGGAAACAACATGCGGGTAATTCTCTCATCTGCAAATGGTACTGTAAACATTCACAACATACACCTTTTCTCGAGCAGGACTTATAGCTGCAGTTACAATTTTGCAAGTGAATATCTTTTTTGCAGTCCATTTCAATCAACGCTTATATTCCACAATATATAGGTCAGTTAATACAGGGCAACTCTAAAGTATTTTCATATTTGGTGAGGTATCAACGATTAAGAAACTAATTAGAGGACAATAATCCGACCAATATTTTCTTTCGGTTGAATTCCAGGTATACTTGTTATCGTATTGGTGAATTGTTTACTCTGTAATATGTCTATGAAATCGTTAATATGTTTATTTTTCAGTAAATGTTTCTTTGTAACAAAATCGAAATCTTCTTTAAGCATTGGAATAAAATCGAGTGAAAAATGGTTTGCGATAGCTTCAATTCCAAAGCCGACATCTGCCTTTTTAAATTGAATAGCTAACGCAACTTCCTCATGTGATCGAGCGGCTATATCAAAATATCCTCTTAATTCTTTTTTTATCTCATCGGTTGTCCTTTTTTCTTTGGATGCAACCTTATCTAGACACTGATCGATTAGTGAACGGGTTCCTGATCCTTTATTCCTATTTATAAATCGCACTCTCTTTTTTATGATATCAGGTAAACTCATTATCTCTTTTGGATTTCCCTTAGGTACAATTAATCCCTGAGATCGAATATACCCATAAATAAAAGCTAGGTCTTGCACTTTGAGGCTTTGTAGATATTCCTTATTAGATCCTTTCCTTCTCCGAATATGTATACCCGCTATTTGAGCTGAACCACGTATAACTGCTTTAACACCGGTATATGAACCTACACTTAGATACCTAACATTACAGTCATCATCTATCAGTTTTCTTACTAAAATATCGAGTACAGGACAATTACTTCCCGCAATAATGAGATCAAGTTTATCAACTTGAGATAATTTAACAGTATGTAAAAGACTTTCATATTCTTGAATTAGTAATTCTCCTGCTATTGTAAGACGCGCCCATCCTCCACCATAACCTCCACTAATCCTCTCAACCAATTTAACTCCAAGGATCTTCTCCATGTTAGATAGCGCCGTCCATATCTGCTTGTAATCCTTACGTAGAACTTGAGCTGCTCTCAAAATACTATATCCTTCCCGTATAGCCCTTAAAAGAAGTAGAGTATCTGCATCCATCAATTGTTTACCATTCTTCTCTAATACGAGTTGATGACTAGCTTTTAAGTGACTACGAAGAGTTAACGTATCTTCTATTTGAAGCATACTAGAAATATAGAATCAATCAAGATAAAAATTAATTCCTCTATATTTCCAAAGATAATTTAGCTAGCTATTCTATCTCGAAAAATTAATACAGAAATAATCATACTTCCATATCTAACTTTTTTGCCGATAACAATATGATTACCAATATCAACTTGCTTTCGCAGCTACATCAATGATATGATTTACTTCCTTATTCACAGGTGAAGGTAGGTTCATAAATCCGGCATCCATAAATCCACGAATGATCATAGTGATTGCTTGATCATGAGTTAACTTTCTTGTCATAAGATATGATATTTCCTTATCAGAAATTTTGCCTATAGCTGCTTCATGAGTTATTAGGGTACCTCGCTTACGAGCTATTATTTCAGGGATAGAATGAATATACGCTGAATTATCAAGGATAAGACCTCGACATTCAAGATGTCCTTTACTTTCAGGATGATTTCCCTCAATTATCCCACGAGCAATTATTTTCGAGTTTTCTTTGGCAACAGCGCGTGTTATCATATCAGTCTTACTTCCTTTTCCATTAAGGATTACTCGAGATCCTACATCAAGAGTTGAGTTAGGATAGCCATATAATATACTATTAAAAACTGCTTGTGAATTTTCTCCATTACAAAATGCTACGGGATACATTTGTATATCTCGAACAGGTATGGTGCAAATGTAATTAGAAGTAAATAATCCAGCATCTTCAATCATGGCTGCACTTCGTGGACGTACTATAGTACCTTCACTCCAGT
>CAZAXO010000095.1:0-8428 GCA_964489085.1 uncultured Candidatus Bathyarchaeia archaeon | reverse complement strand
GCATTACTGGCTTATCGAATAACTCATAGGCGTAAATTCATAATACCTAAGTTTCTTCATCCTAACAAGAAGCAAGTCTTACAGACTATGTTAGAACCAATTGGAATTAAAATCTCGGAAACAACTCATAATATAACCGATGGAGGAATTATTCTTGAACAGTTAGAAAACTGTTCTGACGGTGCTGCAGGGATCTATATTGAAAACCCCTCCTATCTAGGATCATTCGAGTCCCATGTAGAAGAAATACAAGAAATAGCAGATTCAAAAGGAGCGTTATTCATTATGGGCATTGATCCTATCTCATTAGGTGTAATCAAATCACCTGGGTCCTTCGATGCGGATATAGCTATAGGGGAAGGTCAACCACTAGGATTAGGACTGAATTATGGAGGACCCCTTTTAGGATTATTTACCTGTAAAAAGAGGTATGTAAGACAAATGCCCGGTCGTATCATTGGAAGTACTATATCATCTTCAAATAGACGATCATTTTGTATGGCCTTACAAACACGAGAGCAGCATATTCGACGAGAGAAAGCAACTTCGAATATATGCACTAATAACGCTTTATGCGCAATAGCTGCGGCTATCTATCTAAGTCTACTTGGTAAACATGGAATTACAAAACTTGCTGAACTAATTTTAGCGAAGACGTATTATGTCATTAACCAACTCAATAAACTGAATAGTATAACAGCTCCATGCTTTAATTCAGTTCATTTTAGAGAATTTACACTTACATTGAATAATGATCAGCAATCAATTTCAGAGTTAAATAATAATTTATTAGCAGAACAAATCCATGGTGGTAAGAACCTGAAAAAGGAATTCCCAGAACTAGGAGAAACTATGTTATTCTGTGTTACCGAGATGCATTCGAAAGAAGATATAGATCGTTTCATACAAGTTATGCAAAGATATCTTGAAAAGGAGAGTTAAAGTACATGAAATATTTTAGGCAAGCGTCTTGGGATGAATCATTAATACTCGAACTCTCCCACCCAAAAAAAATAGGATGGTTACCTCCACATTTCTCTAAAGAGGAATATAGCATATTTAAGCAAGCAGCATCTAAAATCCCAAAACAGTTAAGAAGAGATAATCCCCCAGAACTTCCAGAAGTCTCTGAAGTAGAAGTGGTTCGTCATTTCACCAAACTTACGCAAGAAACATATGGCGTCGACCTTGGTATCTACCCTCTAGGTAGCTGTACGATGAAGTATACACCAAAATTTACTAATCAAATAGCTAAATTAGAGAAAATAAGGTGGATTCATCCCTGTGAAGACATTAGATTAACACAAGGAATACTTAGGATTTTATATGAGCTATCACTGTTTCTCGAAGAGATCACTGGAATGAATAAATTTACATTACAACCTTCAGCAGGAGCACATGGTGAATTAACAGGTGTATTTCTTATAAGAGCACACCATAAAAATCGAGGAGAATTAAAAAGTAGAAATGAAATAATTATACCGGATACAGCGCATGGAACTAATCCTGCAAGCGCATCAATGGCTGGATTCAAAGTTATCACAATTCCGTCAAACAAAGAAGGCACTGTGGATATCGAGGCTTTAAAATATGTTATAGGGAAACATACTGCTGGTTTAATGATGACAAATCCAAATACGTTAGGTCTTTTTGAAAAAGATATCATTGAAATTGCAGAGATTGTTCATGAAGTAGGTGGTTTATTATACTATGATGGAGCAAACTTAAACGCTATTTTAGGGAAAACTCGACCAGGAGATATGGGATTCGATATTGCTCATTTAAACTTGCATAAAACTTTTTCAACTCCGCATGGTGGTGGAGGGCCTGGAAGTGGACCTGTTGGAGTTACAAAAGAATTGAAGAAATTTCTTCCTTTTCCAACAGTTGAATTCGATAATGAAAAGTATTATTTAGATTATACAAATGAGTATTCGATTGGAAAGATGCACAGTTTCTATGGTAATATTAGTGTGTTAATTAGAGCTTATGTATATATTTTATCTTTAGGAGCTAAAGGTCTTAAACAGGTATCTGAAATTGCTGTTCTCCACTCAAATTATCTATTGAATAAATTGAGAAAAATCAGAGGATTTGCACTTCCTTTTAATCCAAACTCATATCGAAAACATGAGTTCGTTTTAAGTGCAGAAATTATGAAAAAGGAAACAGGAGTAACTGCTAAAAATATAGCTAAGAGACTACTTGATAAAGGAATTCATCCTCCTACCATTTATTTTCCATTGACTGTGAAAGAGGCTTTAATGATTGAGCCTACAGAAACAGAGAGTATTGAAGAATTAGATAGGTTAGTAAATGCCTTAATAGAAATATCAGCTGAAGCATATACCAATGCTGATATAGTAATAGGTGCTCCAAGGAATACTTCGGTCGATAAAGTTGATGAAGCAGCAGCTTCTCATCCTAAAACAATGGCTTTAACATGGAAGATGATAAGTAACACATAAAAGATGTTTAATACATCGAATAATGATGTTATGAGGAGTGCATTTTGAAAATAAATATTAAATTCTTTGCTTATTTAAGAGAGATAGTAGGAAAAAAAGAAATCGAACTTGAAGTTGATGACCACCTTGACGTGGAAAATTTGTTAAAGGTATTATCCTCCAAATTTGGAGAAGAGTTTTCTAAATATGTATTTGATGATAAAACGGGTAAACCTCGAAGTTATTTACAGTATTTAATAGATGGTAGGAGTACATCAACTTTGCATGGTCTAAAAACAGAATTACATAATGGCTCTAGTTTTGCTATTATCCCTCCTGTTGGAGGAGGATATGTTTACTGAGATAATAGATTAAAATGACTAATAGACATTTTTTTGCTGAAACTTATGGATGTTCAGCAAATTTTTTTGATTTTGAGGTAATTCTTGGAATTCTTCATAAGCGTGGATTCTCTTTAGTGGACAATATAGACGAAGCTGCATTTATCATCATTAATACTTGCGGTGTTAAAAAAACCACAGAAGATCGTATGCTTTATCGAATACAGCAACTTTCTAAAATGAATAAGCCACTTATTATAACTGGATGTCTACCTAGAATAGTATGTGATAAAATAATTAAAAAAGCCAATAATTTTTCGGCACTACTCGATCCACAATCGCTAGAAAAAATCGGTGAAGCAGTTGATAATGCTCTATCGGGTATTAAGAGAAAGATCTATTTCTCAAAGGAATCATCTAATAAACTTCTTTTAAATCGAGTAACACTTAATCCTCTAGTTGAAGTTATTCAAATTGCAGAAGGTTGTTTAGGGAAATGCTCTTATTGTTGCACGAAACAAGCAAGAGGATTACTGCAATCATATTCTCAAGATATCATTATGAAAAGTGTAGCTGATTCAATAGCTAATGGAGTATATGAAATCCGGTTAAGCAGCCAAGATTTAGCAATATATGGCTTTGATTGTGATACAACAATCATTGAGCTACTTCGCAAAATCCTTAATCTTTCAGGAGAATTTAAAATTAGACTTGGAATGATGAATCCTCAATCAATTTTGGATAAAATAGATGAATTAACTGAGATCTTGAATCATAGTAAGCTATATAAATTTATTCATATACCTGTTCAATCAGGATCGGATAAGGTTTTACATGATATGAAGAGAACCTATACCCAAAAAGATTTTATTGAATTAGTATTAAAGCTTCGAGAAAAAGTTCCTAATGTTATGATTGCAACAGATATAATTGTAGGGTTTCCTACCGAAACTGAAAAAGATTTCAATGATACTATTACTCTACTTAATAAATGTAAACCAGATCTTGTTAATTTATCCAAGTATCGTCATAGACCTAATACATATGCATCATCAATATGGAATGAACTTCCCACTTCAACCATTTCAGTAAGGAGTAAAATTATTGCAAAACTAGGTAGAAAACATAGTATAGATAATAATTTTAGGATGTTAGGTAAAAAAATTGAGTCATATATTATAGATGTTAGTACTAAAGGTGGATTAATTTGTAGAGCATATAATTACAAAAGAGTAGTACTAGAAAATAGTGAAAGTAAAGCAAAGCTAGGTGATAAAGTTTATCTTAAAATTATTGATGCGAATGATAAATTTTTAACAGGAAGATTGATAATATGACGTGACCATCATTTAATTGTTATTCATATATTATTTATATGAAAATAATGTGAAAAATATACACGAAAATTTTATACAGAATGTAGTAATCAATCTATTTTTACCATTAAAAACTCAAAAAAAATATTCATTTCTTAATTTATTTATAAAGAATTTAAAAAAAGTAATAATATAGTATGCATAACACTATACAAAAGTATATATCTACTTTTTTAGATATAATTATTATAGTAAGATGGAGGTATACAAATCTGGATACTGAAATGACTGTCTCTCGGACGGCTTTATGTAAATCGGATACTCGAAAATTATCAAGTGAAGTTAATAATGTTCCTTTAATTTCAACATCGTATAGAATCAATCTTATTGATGTTTCTTCTGGGTCAATGCTGCTCCAAACGACTTCTCCAAGATTGTTAACTTATATCGATTTACCTACTATTATCAATTCACCTCTTTTATATATCGAATCAGCTATTTTTCCATCAATTACAACAAATATTTTTGGGGAAGAAGGAGTAGTACAATTATTAGTTAAAGGATTACAATTAATCGATCAATACGATTTTAAACAAACAAAAGCAGATAGCCTCTTAACTATTACAGGTACTTCAAATTCGAGATTTCCTATTGAAGGCGCTCTTTTACAGGTTTATCATATTCTTAACCTATTCCTATCAATCAAGTATCTAAAAAAAATGTGGATAGTAATCTCTTCACCTTTGAGATTAGCTAACGAAGTATCACAGCGAATATCGGAAATCTTGACTCCATACCTTAATTCTCTTACTATTATACCTAATCGAATTAATACATTTAGTGGAGTTAATATTAGAGTATATTTACATGTTTCAGATATTAAGAAAGTATTAACCTTTATTCATGACAGTGAAAACAATGACGATTCATTGTATAACTGTGAACTAAATGATTTCATCGAAGCACCTTTACATTTTGATTTGCCATTATCTCTTATTAAAGAAATCTAATCGACACTTTAATTTTGTGTCTGTAATATGTTACTTTCCATATTGGAACTGTTAAACTATATTTTGCGGATTTATATATTTCTTCCAGAGAAAATTTTATTCTTAAGCTTCAGTATATTCATTGCTCATAGTACAAAGTAAATGAGAGTCACTCACTCCTTGTTTCGAAAGATTTAGTTTTTCTGCAGGCCTTGTAGCTAATCTTGATATAATAAAGAAAGGTCATGCCTGTGAATTTATTGTTTCTATCACATCTAAAATATTCTGTAATTCAAAGGGATTTATCCTTTTATTTAAGTAATTATATCGATACGCAGCAATTGTGATGTCTCTGTGACTGTGTATTTTATCAATTGCCTCAAAAGGAGTTATGTTTTCTGGTAAAGGTTCGATAATCCATATTACAATCAGATGGCCATTACTTGTGTTGATTTCTATACCTGAAGTAATAAGTATGTTATCAAATTTTATTTTGGTTAAACAATTATGATATGTTATAGCAATATCATGAAGTTTTATTAATTGTGTCTATTTTGCTAATTTTTTTATTCACTTGGGGGTAATCTAGTATATCGATTCAAATTTTGTTCTATCTCTTTCAATTGAATTTTTTGAAAAAGAAGCTTTGGTTTAGATATTTTATGTCCTGATGGCAATGTAGTGTTTTCTATGTTTTGCCATATAGCATTAACATTGTAGTCAAGATTAAGCTGTTTTAAAATCGCTTTAGATTTTTGTGGCATAAAAGGATAGCAAAGTAAGGATAATAGATAAACTAATTGAACTGCAATATTGAGTGTTGTAGAAGTTATTTTAGGATTCTCTTTAATTGTATGCCACGGTTCTTTTAAGCTAAAATATTTATTTCCTTTTCGAGCTAAATTAATTATCATTGTTAGAGCTTCTCTTAATTTACAATTGTCAAGTAATTCAGTGATTCTTTTAGTATGATCTGAACTAACTTTCAGTATTTCTTCGTCAATTTTATCACAGTATTCTCTAGAGGGAATTTCTCCTTTATATTGTTTCCAAATGAATTGTAATGTTCTATAAATGAAATTTCCTAGCGTGTCATTCAACTCAACATTAACATGGCTTAAAAATTCATTCCATGTAAAATTGGAATCTTTAGTTTCAGGGCGCATCATCATAAGAACAAATCGCCAATAATCCGGTTCAGCTATCTTAAGAGTTTCATCAACCCAAATACCAATTTTTCTACTTTTCGAAAATTTTTTGGATTCGTATAAAATGAATTCTGTTGATGAAATTTGGTATGGTAATATATACGGATCATGAGTCGCTAAAAGAAGTGATGGAAAGATAATGGTATGGAAGGGAATATTATCTTTACCAATGAAATGAATATTTTTCACCTCTTGATTGAACCAGAACTCTTTCAAAATTTCTTTTTTTCCCGTTTTATTACCCCATTCTATTACAGCAGAAATATATCCTAAAACAGCTTCAAACCATACATAAATTGTTTTATTATTCGCTTTTGGAAAAGGAGCTGGAATTCCCCATTTATTATCTCTTGTTACAGCTCTTGATTTTAATCCTTCTTCTAACCATCGATAACTAAAATTTTTTGCATTAGTTGGAAGCTGAGAATTAGAATCTAAATATTTTTTTATTTTATCTGAAAAGCGAGGTAAATCAAAGTACCAATGTTTTGTTTTTTTTGATTGAGGAGAAGATTGACAAAAAACACAACGAGAGTTAACTAACTCTGACGGTTCTAACACTCTACCACAGTTATCACATTGATCTCCCCTTGCAGATTCAAAGTTACAATATGGACAACCACCTTCAACAAATCTATCTGGAAGAAAATGATTGCATTTTTCACAATAAGGAAGAACCATTTCCTTAGTGAAAATATAGCCGTTATCATATATTTTTTTAAAGATATTCTGAACATTTTCTATATGTATAGGATTCTCTGTTCTTGTATAATTACTAAATTCTATATTATATTCTTTTAATAGTTTAGTGATGATTAAGTGATATTTATCAGTTATTTCTTTAGGATTAACACCTTTTCTAATAGCTTCAACTTCAATTGGTGTTCCATGTTCATCAGATCCAGTGACTGAAATAACTTCTTCCCCTTTCATTTTTAAAAATTTTGTGAAAACATCTGCTGAAAGTAAGTGAATAAATGTACCTAAATGGGGTATTGTATTTACATACGGCCAAGCACAGCAGATGATCCATTTCGCCATTAACAAACCTCCAATTAGTTATTCCATTTATACTAACTTGATACCTTTAAGGTATTAATCTTAATCTGTCTCTAGGAAAGAGAATTACTTCACGAATATTTTCTTTTCCAAGCATCGCCATCAGAAAGCGATCCAATCCCATTCCCCATCCAGCATGGGGTGGCATTCCATAATCAAACACTTTTAGAAAAAAATCAAATGATTGAGGATCGAGTTTTTGTTCTTTTAGTCTTTCTATTAATATCTGTTTCTTTTCGACTCTTGAGCCTCCAGATGTAATTTCGATCCATTCAAACATTACATCAAATGCACTACTTATCTTAGGGTTTTCTTTTTGAGCTTTTATGTAGAATGGCCTAGTTGAAAGAGGCCAATTAGTAATAAAATAATATTCGTTTTTATGTAATTGTCCTAATTTCCTATATGCTTGAGTTGGAATATCCTCTCCCCATTCGATTGTAACCTCTAAATCTACCAATTCTTCTAAAATTTCAGTGTATGTATATTGCTTAAATGGTATAGAAGGTAATCGTAGATCGATAGATAATATTTCGAGTTTCTCTTGACAGGTAGTTAATACATGATTAATTACTTCATGGATTAGATTTTCCTGAATAGTCATAACATCATTCCAATCAACAAATGCAGCTTCAATATCAACCGAAGTAAATTCATTTAGATGTCTTCTACTATGAGATTCTTCAGCTCTAAAAAAAGGCCCTATCTCATATACTCGTTCAAATGCAGAAGATAATTGTTCTTTGTATAGTTCAGGACTCTGAGCGAGATAAGCTGTCTTATCAAAATATTTTATTTCAAAGAGTGCAGCTCCACCCTCAGCAGCTGAAGAAATTATTCTAGGAGTCTGTACTTCAATAAATCCCTTAGATGATAAAAATTCTCTTATTTTTTTTAATACTTCATGTCTTATATGAAAGATAGCATTAGGTTCTGCTCTTCGAAGATCTAATATTCTCGAGTCTAAGCGTGTATCAGTATCCGCTGGCACTTTCTCAGAAGTATCGAGAGGTAAGGGATGTTTTGCTGTAGCTAAAACTTTTACTTTTTTTGGTGACAGTTCTATAC
>CAZAXO010000094.1:0-8434 GCA_964489085.1 uncultured Candidatus Bathyarchaeia archaeon | reverse complement strand
GTGTATATACCTCGTCTTGAAGGAAAAATATAGAAGGGCTTACCATAAGTTGCTTCCATAATAAGTAGATCACAGGCAACAGGTTCCGCTGCTTCAACTATTAAGCTATCAACATTATTTAGATCTCCGGTATAAAGTATCACTCCCTCAGGAGTTGAAATTTTAAATTGAGCAGAGCCTACCATGTGACCTGAATTTAATGCTTCAATTTCTATATCTTCAATCTTCAATGATGAATTTATTGGTAATTCTCTGAAATGTCCAATATTTCGACCAGTTAATACTTCAAAAATTCTCTTTGTTTCGTTAGTTGCTAACTTAAGATTTGAAGAAGTGAAGCCTCGCGTGTGATCTGAATGAGCGTGAGATATTAATATAACAGCGTCTGGCGGAAGATGCGAAATCGTAGGATCTATTATTAGTCTTGTCTCAGGAGTTTGAATATGTAAACCTTTCAACCAACCCACTTTTAAATATCTACGCATTTCTCGAATCATCCAAGGTATTACTCTTCACTAATTAACAAGGTTCTTCAAACCATCCCAGCAGTTAAACCATATGAGTTAAATCATTCAACTAATTATATTTCATTAATCGCCTTTAATATATATGTACTAGAACAAAGATGATACTTCTTGAATCTGGATAAGAAGGATTTAGAGATCTTACGTATACTTCAGAGAAACTGTAAACTTAGTACAAGAGAACTAGCATCTCAGCTCAATTGTCCAATCACCACCGTATATAGTAAAATTCGGAGAATGGAGAAATCAGGCCTTATTAAAAGTTATAAGGCGATCTTAAACGCTAAACACTTGAAACGAGGTGCTACAGCCTTCATCCTAGCCTCAGTAGCATATGTAAATCCCCAAAGTTCAAAGATAATATCACAACATGTAGTAGCAAATGAAGTGTCTAAATTCTCTGAAGTACAAGAAGTGCATGTAATTTCAGGTAATTGGGATTTGCTAATAAAAGTAAAGGGTGAGAATGTCGAGTCTGTAGGCGATTTTGTTGTAGATAAGTTAAGAAGAGTAGAAGGAATAGAAAAAACATTAACGTGTATGGCCTTTGATACCCTTAAAGAGGGGGTTGAAATAAGTATTTAGATACCAAGATCTAAAAATATTTACGTTTTAATCAAGAATTTCAGTGGTTATTATTTCATAAAACAATTTATGATTTACTTTTTAAATATATTGAACAATTATTTTCATTTTTCGATAATTATGCTTATAAAGAGGGGTTAGTAAAAGTCATTGACTGGATGAAATACTGAATACAACTTAGGAGGACTATAAGTGAACCAGAAAAATCAAGTGTTAGTTGGTAAAAAACCTCTCATGAATTATGTTGTAGCATGCTTAACCCTCTTCAATAACGGAGAAAACGAAGTAATCCTTAGAGCAAGAGGAAGAGCTATATCAAAAGCAGTAGATGCAGCTGAAATGTTAAGGAGAGTGTTTATGAAGAGACTAATTGTAAAATCAATTTCTATAGGATCAGATGAAGTTCAACGCTTCGAGGGAGGTACTAGAAGCGTATCCATATTAGAAATTGCATTGAATAAATAATAGAAACTTGCTATTTATGAGTTATAGAGCGCTTCGAATTGATTTCTATAAGAGTCATTCCGCTTGCATGGATCTCTATAATACCTTCTTGACCTTTCCTAGTTTTAGCATTCCAAATCATTAATGAATCACCAAGTTTAACAGTTGAAATCTCATCCGCCTTCTGATTCCAAGCAACTAATTTTGCTGATCCAGACGTATCTGAAATCATGAGACGAGCTACTTTTCCTTCCTTATTATTACCTTTGTTGAAACTAATAATGTAAGGCACTTCATCAGAACGACAATTTAAATTAATTCTAGTACCCTCATTTTCAATATTCTCTATATAATTAATAAAAGAAACTAACGGAGGTATAGCTGGTTCCTCATCTGGTGGTATTAAATTAATAATCCCTCTTTCACCCAAATGAATCTCTATATCTCCCGTTAATCCTTTACGTGTATAACCATGCATTATTTCCACAACTCTACCTAAGAATTTCTCTCGTGCTGTTCTACATAATTCCTTTTTTGGATTCCAATTTATACACATCGTTTTAGAGGTACCATCGGATATGAGGAAACGGAGAAGACTCCCCGCATCTCCGTTAGATCTTTTAAATTTTTTTATAGGCCATATAGTTATGACCCGTCCTATAACAGTTACATCTTTAAAACCTAGAATAAGATCATTTAGAGGTAACGTTTCATTAAACTGTTTATTCTCTAATGCAACCGAGAGCTCTTGAGCGACGAGACGAATGGCACCTTCATCTGAAAGAAATCCATCATAAGCCTTCTTCTTTTCTTTTATTAACTGTAATACATTACTTTTTTTTAAATCTCTCCTTGCTTCTAGTATAGTTTTTATGAGATTAGACTTTGAAGTCAGAGGACCTTCTCCCTCCAGTCATGTCAAGTCACATCATTATATTTAAAATAACGAGTTGCGAAAAGATTATAGAAAGCTTTCCTTAATCGTTATTCACGATCTGAGACTGAGGAGTACTAGTATGTGCACTGCTTTTTCGTTATTACAAAAATCAATCATTGCAAGTCTTAAGGATGAGGGAATCTATAAAGCAAGTTCAGTACAGGAAAATGCGATACCTAGAATAGTGTTAGGTAAAAATCTTCTTGTCATCGCACCAACGGGAGTAGGTAAGACCTACACATCGATTCTTCCAATATTTAGCATATATTTATCGGAGAGAAGGAAAAAAAATGTTAAACCTATTTCGATTATTTATATTACTCCCCTGCGAGCTTTAAATAGAGATATACATAGACGCGTCATCTTACTTGGTCAAAAATTAGGAATAAAAGTTGATATTAGACATGGAGACACGTCCCAGTACGTACGCTCCTTGCAAGCGAAAAACCCACCGGATATGCTTATAACAACGCCTGAGACGCTACAAGCAATACTACCAGGTATTCGAATGAAAGAGCATTTAAAGAATGTTCGATGGGTTGTGATAGATGAGATTCATGAATTAGCTTCAGATAAGAGGGGGGTACAGTTGACATTAGCTTTGGAACGTTTACGTAACGTAACCAACAGGGATTTTCAGAGGATTGGGTTATCGGCTACTGTAGGTTCATTATTAGAGGTTGGTCGTTTTTTAGCAGGTACAGGTAGACCCTTTGAAATAGTTAGATCTCCCGAAATCAAAAATACTGATATCTCTATTGAATTCATCAAATTCACTGCTGAAGATGTGTCAACTGCGAAGTTACTTGGAATTACCTCATCTAATGTGGCTAGAGCACGTAGGATAATCGATTTAATAGCAAGTCATACCTCAACATTAGTTTTCACCAATACACGAGAACATGCAGAAGCGTTAGGATCCTTATTATACGCATTAGATAAAAACCTCCCAGTACGTGTACATCATGGTTCTCTATCTAAAGAGATTCGCGAAACTGTTGAAAAAAGTTATCAAAACAGAGAGGTCAAGGCGATTGTGTGTACATCATCATTGGAGTTAGGCATAGATGTTGGCTCAGTAGATCTCGTTATTCAGTATATGTCTCCTCGACAAGCGACTAAACTCATTCAAAGAGTGGGTCGAAGCGGTCATGCTCTGAAGAAACGCTCTAAAGGAGTGATAATAGCAGGTTGGACGGATGATATACTTGAATCAACTGTTCTTACAGAGCGATTAGAGAAGGGAGATTTAGAAAATACTCCTATTTATAGTAAACCTTACGATGTGATGGCACACCAAGTAGTTGGTATTATCTTAGACTTTAGAGGTCAAACCATAAAAAAGATATATAACACTGTCAAACAGGCATATCCATATCGTGATTTATTAGAAGAAGAATTGTTAGATGTACTACGTATTCTAGAGTATTCCAATGTAATTCGAGTAGAGGGGGATCTTATAAGACCTCGTAGTCCTCGAGCATACAAATACTACTATGAAAATTTATCAGTAATACCTGATGTAAAACGTTATACAGTCTACGATTTTATCTCCAAGAAACGTATAGGCACCTTAGATCAGGAATTTGTTGCGCGTCGATGCGCTACCGATGTGGATATAATAATGTATGGGTATACTTGGAGGATTATACGAGTAGAAGATGAGCAATTTCGAGTGGATGTTGAATCTACAACCCCAAGCTTAGATGCAATTCCAACATGGGAAGGAGAGATGATTCCTGTGGAGTACTCTACTGCATTAAGAGTAGGAAAACTGAGGCAGCAAATAATTGAAGAAGAAAATAAAAAAGATTCACCGTCTCCAGTATTCATGTACCTTTCTCATGAAGCAGTTAATAAAGTATCAAATACCATAAGGGAGCATTCAAACTCTTATCCACTACCTACCTCTAATCATCTTCTGATAGAGCGTTTCGAGAATATTATCGTCGTTCACTCCTGTTTAGGAACTAGAGCTAATGAAACGTTAGCACTCGTCTTATCCACTTTAATAACTTCAGAGCATGGAATATCAATCCGCTATCAAGTAGATCCCTACAGAATCGCTTTAACAACTCCCTACAAGATTGAGGGAGAAATTATTAAAAAAATTCTGAAAACAACACCAGTAGATTCCTTACCTGAAATAATTGAAAATGCCGTAGAGAATTCAAATCAATTCGCATGGAGATACTGGCATATAGCCAAAAGGTTTGGAATAGTTGAACGTAAAGCTGATTATAGCTTGAACAAAGTACGTATGCTAAGAAAAATATTCAAGGATACATCAGTTACATTTGAAGCTAGGAAAGAAACGTATACGGCGCAATTGGATATTCAATCCCTAATTAAATTTCTTACATCACTTCAGAAAGAAGAAATAACAATTTCTATCATAGACGAGAAGAAAGAAGAATCATGTACTCCTCTTTCAACACCTATACTAGATAAGATAGTACCACATGACCTTCTTAGACCAATACATTACACAGGGTCTCTCATAGAAATTGTGAAGGAACGCATCAATAACAGTCTACTGAAGCTTATATGTATCCATAAAGGTGACTGGGAGAATATCAAGATTGTGAAATCATTATCTGCATCTATTAGATGTCCCCACTGTCAATCTAATCTAATAGCTGTTACATATCCCTCTGATAGAGATCTAAAAAACATTATTAAAAAGAGAATTGCCAGAAAAAAGCTAAGCACTGAGGAAAAGAATAAATGGAGACACGCATGGAAAAGCGCAAGCTTAGTTCAAATATATGGTAATAAAGCCATCATAGTAATGGCGGGAAGAGGGATTGGTCCAACGATTGCGGCGAGGCTATTAAGGAAGCCGTTACAGGGAGAAAACGAATTATATGGAGAAATATTAAAAGCTGAACGTCTTTATGCAAGAACGCGTGTTTTCTGGGATTAAGATTTATATTCACTTAAGCGACTTCTCACGTCCTATATAGACGAAAATAGCGGTAAGAGATATGACGCTTAAAGCCATAATCACCGTTTGTAGTAATGAATAGAAATCATCTATAGCCATTGAACCATCACCAAAAACAAGTTCTTGGTTACCTATTTAAAAATATATCTTTAATTAGTGTTATTATAAATTATGATAAGAATCATTCTTCAATATTCGGTCTTAATTTGACTATTACTTTATCATAAACACTGTCAGAGAGGTCTATCCTCTTGATCTTACCTAAGGATGATGCTAAGTACTGAGCTATCAAATGATAACACACTCCACGCTTTATACCTAAAACTCTAAAATAAAAATCATCACAGCTACAGTAAGGTGTTGCAGGTATGACTTGATAGCCTCTATTTCTTCCCTTAATACCCCAAACAATTCGGTTACTAGGCTTGAAGGTATATCGTGTAACACCATCCTCATTGATTATCTTCATCGCTCTCTCAAGTCTATCAGAGAAAATCCGTGATAACACGTTTTTTTCTTTTTCATCTAACACGCTATTTCTCTGTATCTTTGAACATATTTTTCTTAGCATACGTACTTCATCTGAAGCTTTACTCACAATAGTCGCCTCTATTCTCCTCTCACCTACACCACGTTTATATTCAAATCTTTTATCTAACTAGATGGATGTATCCTTTAACTCCTTTCCCCGCACTACTCATAGAAGGAAAGAAGAGACTTTTAGTAATCGCCGATCTACATATAGGATGGGAGACCCCGCTAGCACAACAAGGAATACATATCCCGTCCCAAGTAAATCATTTAATAACAAAGACTTTAAAATCCTTAGAGAACTCCCAAGCTGATGAACTACTCATTTTAGGTGATGTAAAACATACCGTGGGGAGAATTGAGCCTAGAGAGTGGCAGGATGTTCCTTTTTATTTTGAGAAAATTTTAGAAAATATAAAATCAGTATCAGTAATACCAGGTAATCATGATGGCAACCTCGAAGCTCTTATTCCATCAAATGTTACATTACTTTCCTCTACAGGTGTGTCTATAGATAATAGTCTCTTCTTTCATGGACACAAGTATCCATTACCATCACTGTTAATTAATTGTACTCGACTTATTATGGGACATATGCATCCAATGATTATGTTAAAAGATAAAACAGGTACAGCGACTATGCAACAGATCTGGGTTAAGGCTCCGTGCAATCGTAAACAATTGTCAAACGTTCTAAAAAAAAGATTCAAAAAAGTGAAACTAAACAACATACCTCAACTTAGTTGCACTATACTTCCTTCATTTAATGACTTTTTAGGTGGAAAAGCCGTGAATATAAATGAATATAAAAGGAAATATATAGGACCGTTAATAAGGTCAGGAGTTGTTAATCTAAATGAAGCAGAGATCTTCCTACTTGATGGAGTCTATTTAGGAAAGATCACGCAATTTAAAGCTTCAAAAACAAAGAATGAAATTACATCTGCGTGATAATATTCAGAGTGTTTATTATCTACTAACCTAGAGATAATTTTCTGTTATCGAGAAATAAGAGGTTGAGAGAAAAAGGTGCTTGTTAAGATTGAAGTATGATGTGATAATTGTAGGAGCGGGCCCTGCAGGTATATTCACCGCTTTAGAACTAGTTAGGCAAGGTGTGACTAAAATACTCATACTTGAGATGGGTTCTACAATTGATAAGAGAAAATGTCCTTCAAGTAGAGGTATAGGCTGTGTAGGATGTGATCCTTGCTCCGAACTTTCAGGATGGGGGGGAGCGGGTGCTTTCAGCGATGGAAAACTCACATTATCAACAAAAATTGGAGGATGGTTGAATGAATATTTAGGAGAAGAGCAACTATCTAAGCTCATAGAATATACTGATAATATCTATCTCAAATTTGGCGCGCCTTCCTATCTTTATGGGACCGATCTCGATAAAGTAGAAGAGATCCAGAGACGAGCCTTGGCTGTAGGACTTAAACTTGTACCTGATAAAATACGACATCTTGGAACTGATAGATGCCCTCAAATATTAAGTAGAATGGAGAAAGAATTGAGTAAACACCTTGATATACAATTTAGAAAAACTGTTAAGGATATTCAAGTTGAAACGGGCTCAGTCAAAGGCGTTGTCACAGAGGATGGCGAAAGAATAGAAAGTAACTATGTCGTTGTCGCGCCAGGAAGAATTGGCGCAGAATGGCTCACATCACTGGCTCAAACCTTAGGCCTCAAAACGCTTAATAATCCAGTTGATCTAGGAGTTCGCGTTGAAATAGCCGCCTCCGTTATGGAAGAACTTGCTGAAGTATTATATGAACCAAAATTCATATACACATCCAATTCCTTCGACGACAAGGTACGAGTATTTTGCTTCAATCCAGGTGGAGAAATAATAACTGAATCTTATAATGGCGTTTTAACAGTAAATGGTCAGAGCTATTCAGAAAAGAGAACTGAGAATACCAACTTTGCAGTATTAGTTAGTACATCATTTACAGAACCCTTTCGGGAGCCTATAGCGTACGGAAAATATATAGCGAGACTTGCTAATTTGTTGAGCGGGGGAATAATAGTTCAACGTCTTGGAGATCTCGAGGTGGGTAGACGGTCAACAGAGGATCGAATAAAACGTAATGTAATCCATCCAACTTTAAAAACAGCGACTCCAGGAGACTTGAGCTTCGTATTACCTTACCGATATATCTCAGATATAAAAGAAATGCTTCAAGCATTAAATAAGGTTGCCCCCGGCCTTTATGCTAAACAAACCTTGTTATACGGTGTCGAAGTGAAATTTTACTCATCACGACTTGAGTTGAGCGTCAACCTTGAAACTAAGATTAGAAACTTATTCGCTGCAGGTGATGGAGCAGGAATTACTAGGGGTTTAATACAGTCCTCTGTATCTGGAATAACAGTTGCCCGTGAGATTGCGCATCGTATACGAGGAGATTTAAGTAAGAAAAATTAAATCCAGCAGAAATACTTTGAATATAATAT
>CAZAXO010000093.1:0-8511 GCA_964489085.1 uncultured Candidatus Bathyarchaeia archaeon | reverse complement strand
TGTCAATTCCTAATATTTTTGTTCTCATACATATCTGATTGAGCACTTCAATCAATTTTCTGTTGTCTATGCCATTAGGTTCAGGATTTCCTACAGCTGGGGCTTGAGAAGGATCAATTACATCCATATCTAATGAAATATAGATGGGTTCATCTCCAATCAATTTAAGAATAAGATTCTGTAACGTAACTATAGGCAATTTATTGAATAACTCTGTTGACAATGATTTGATTCCATTTAAATTGAGATATTCCAGTTCCTCATTTGTTACTGCTCTTGTTCCTATATACAAAATTTTTTCAGGGCGAATCTGTTCTGCTATTCTTCTCATAAAGGTTGCATGGCTTAAAGATTGATCTTGATATTCATTACGGAGATCTAGATGTGCATCAATACAGATGAGTTTTCCATTTTTTCCTGATAATTGTGGGGATATACATCCTTTTGTAATGGTATGTTCTCCTCCGATGGTTATTTTAGTTATATTAAGATTCTCAATGATCGTTGATACTTTTGATAATCTTTCTATTGTTTTCGTTACATCGTGTGATATGATCATGTTACCAAGATCTACTATGTTTATTTCAGAACAATTTATTTGTGAACTTGGACTATATGCCTCTAGGTTAGTTGACGCCTCTCGTATTGCAGTAGGTGCAAATCGAGAGCCTGGACGATAAGTAGAGGTAAAATCAAATGGAACTCCAAGAATAGTATATGCTGAGCCATCAATCACATTTGATTTTCCTAGAAATTTGAGAGTATCCTCAAAATAGAATTCTAAATCATCGATTAAAGCTTTTCTTCGCTTTTCTTCGGTTTTCATAGTTAATTATGGTGGAGAAGTGTTTGGTTAAAAAGTTTTTATATTGTTGCTTGCAAGCTAGTAGCATTAGAAAAGAGAGACATAGGAAGAATGAGTTATAATGTTTATTAAAAGTGACGGATTTTTAAAGATATATTTTATCTCAGTTATTATATATTTATGTTTAACCTGTTTACTCTTTGATCCCTTTAATATTATAGGGTACATACTTGTCGGTCTCTCCGTAATTTCTGTTTCCTTACTTCATATTAGAAATAAGAATGGGATATACTTCTGTTCTATTACTTGTATTTCTATTATTATCATTTTTTCTTTAGCTGCTATTTTTTCAATTCAGTTTACAAGAAACTTTAGTGGACTGCTATTTGATATCTCTTTAATTGTTTTTTCTATTCTCTCTATTGCTGCTCTAATCCTTCTTTTGAGTAGTCGCAAGTTATTTCAAAGTTAAGCATCGTTTAGTAATCAATGAGAGTGATTAAGCTGGTAAAACAGATTTCTGTTGTTATTCCTACACGAAATGAACCTAAGATTCAAGTATTGATTCGATCTATTCAATCAGTTTTGAAGAAACTAACTGAAACTTTTGAGGTAATTGTTATAGATAAATCGTATGATGACACCTCTTTAAGAGCAAAAGATGAAGGAGCTCACGTAGTTAATCAACAGTCTATGGGATTAGGTGGAGCGTTAAAAGAGGGATTACAATTAGCTCAAGGAGATATTATTTTTACAATGGATGCTGATCTCAGCCATGATCCCGCATTCATACCTAGTTTTATAGAGAAGATAGAGAGTGGATATGACCTTGTTGTTGGTTCAAGGAAGATGAAGGGAGGAAGTGTTGTTGGATGGGGTTTGAAGAGAAAAGCCACATCATGGGGCGCCAATATAATTGGAAAGTATATCGCTGGTGTCAATGTTTCCGATTTAACATCAGGATTTCGAGCCTATCGGATTAACCTTATTAAAAACTTGAATCTAGAAGAATTGGGTTCAGGTGGGTACGCATTTCAGTTGGAAATTTTATTTGAAGCACAGAAGAAAGGATTTAAGATTGGAGGAGTACCGATTATGTTTAAAGATCGTATTCATGGTGAATCTAAACTTCGATATAGAGATATCATTGAATTTTTCTCAATTTCGATACGATTATTATTTAAGCGTCTTGTGGGTTAATATAACAGTATGGACATGCAACTAACGGTTTCCGTTTATTTATTCTAACCGAGATAAGCTGAAAATTACATTTGAGGCAAGTTTTTGATAAGAGTGTAAGTCTACCTTTTTGAGGGAGTGGTAAAGCGAAATCACAGTTTAGCTCTCTCTTGGCGGTACATCCAATAAATCTTTTATTGGTCTTTTTATTTTTTACTACTCGAAGTATACTCCCACATTTAGGGCATTTACTAAAGAGATTTTTTTCTTTTTCATAATTTTCCTTTATTAATTGAGATAAATCTTTACCCAAGTTTTTTTCAGATTCTTTAATTAAAGCGAGGATAGGTTTTAAATCATTTTTCGCATCTATTAATATTTCTTCTCTTTTTTTCTGATTCTCTTCAATTCCCTGCATTTGTTTTTCCATATCTCTTGTAAGTTGAACATCGATAATTCGTGGACAATAACCTGTTAAGATATCAATTAAATGTAGTCCAAGGTAAGTAGCTTCTATTCGCTGAGCTTTAATATACTGTCGTTTAAAGAGAGTGTCAATTATATTTGCTCTTGTTGCCTTTGTCCCAATATCTTGTTTTTCCATTAATCGTAGTAAACTGCTTGGATTGTACCGAGGTGGTGGAGACGTCATTTTTTTTATCGCTTCGATATGCTGTAATAGATATTTATCTCCCTTAATTATTTGAGGTAATTCTTGATCAAGTTGTTTGAAATAAGGTTTATAATATTTTGTCCATCCTGACTTTAACGTTGCAGACCCGTTAATGTAAAAAATGTGATCTTGTATTTGAAGTGTTATCCGTTTTATCTCTTTCAATTGAGGATTAGCAAGAGTTGCGAGGAATCTTCGTGTTATCAGATCATATAGGTTTAAATCTTTTTGAGAGAGGGAATGAGGAATTGGAGTTCCTGTTGGATAAATAGAAGGGTGTGCTGAATCTTTTTTGGGTCCTTCATGAGGAATGAGTTTTGGATTTTCGTCTTGTAGGGTTTGAATTTCCTTATGATATCTTATTTGATGTTTAAGAGATTTGAGAATAGTGTTTATATTGATAACTGATGGAAGTTTCTGACTGGATGTTCTGGGATATGATATTAATGTTTGTAAGTAGAGGTTTTCTGCTATAGATAGTGTTTTACTCGGAGATAAACCGAAATGTCTGTAGGATTCGGTTTGGAGAGTCGTTAAATCAAATGGATAAGGAGGTGATATAGTTACTTTTTTAATGGTGATATCTGTTACTGTTCCTTTTCGTTGTTGACATTCTTTAACTATTTTATTCGCTTCTTGTTGAGTGTTTATTTTTTGTTGAATATAATTTGCCTCTACTTGTTGACCTTGAATATTAAATATTGCTTGTATATTCCAAAATGGAGTTGGAACATGAGTAAGAATTTGCTTCTCTCTTTGGGCTATGAAATTAAGTGTAGGGCCTTGAACGCGACCGATGCTGAGTGTAGCGTATATTCCGCTATGATTCATCACTGTTTGGGTGAGTGCTCGTGATAAATTTACACCGTATAACCAATCTATTTCATGTCGACACATGCCAGCTAAAGCTAAGCTATCATCAGGAGTAAATTTTGCTTCATGGTATGATTGAATAATTTCTTTTGAAGTTAACGTACTAAATTTCATCCGATAAGATGATTTGTATGCATTATTGCATAGATATTTCAGTATCATGTATCCAATAAGCGATCCTTCTCTATCATAGTCACAAGCATTTATGTATTGAGTTGCTTCTAGTGAGAGTTCTTGGATGAGTTTAGCTGTTCGTTCCTGAGATTTCATTTTTTTTTGTGTCGTATAGATAGGTTTCCAAGTGATCTGCCATACAGGATATCGGTGGCGTCCTTGAGGGTTCTTTTCTGTTACCTGAAAAAGATGGCCTATAGCTGAACATATAATAATTTTTTTATCAACGTTTTCTATTTGATAAAATGTTTGGTTATATCGTGATTTTATGTTCACATCTGTTTCAGTTAATGCTATAAGAGCTTGAGCTATTTGCTTAGCTGCTGACGGTTTCTCAGTAATGATGAGAGTTACTTGTTGATCTGGCATATTCAATGCTTTTTGCTCCATCTTATTTTATTGGCAAGAATTTGCTTCGCTACTTTTTTAGCTTCTTTTCCCGTTTCTTTAATCGCAATAATCTCATGTAAAAATTGGTTAGGCGGTATCGCTATTCCGTAAGCCAATTGCCACTGTTTATAGGCATTCTCTAAATTCCAAAGAGAGATCTGGTGGAGCATACATAAGGTTTTTTTATCGTTAGTTGATTTATTGCATATAACGCATTTATATTCGCACATTTTTAATCAAAGGCTAGAAAAATTCTGTTATTCTTTTACTTAGAGTGAAAACTAGTTATATTTTACTAATTTATTGATGATTAATCAATTTAACGGAAGATGTTCTCGAGTATATTGTCAAGCTAGCTATTCGTGAACATGAGGGATTAAACTGTTATACCCCATCAGAACGATGCGGAATAAAAATAGAAGGAAAAAACAAGTGGAAAACCTTAATCCAAAACTCTTGTAATAAATCATAATTTCTTACTATTAAATATAAATTTCATTTATTTTCTTTCTACAAAAATATTTTTACCTCGAGGTATTACTACCCAAAAAATATGAGTTAGTGTTATACTAGGAATAATGTAGATAAATTCAATAGTAAGATAAATTGGATTTGTATTAACAAAGTTATAGATTATTCCTGCGATTATGCTAATAAATGTTGGAATTATAAAAGAAAATGCAATACCTATACTATAAGAATGTTCCACATCACACGATTTAAACCTATGACTTCGATAATATTTTTGCCATTCCATTCCTTTTAGACGTGGTTCTATTTCTTCTCTTATATATTGTCCCATAGCATGAACCATTGAAATTACCCAAGCGTAATGAAAGCCTGCTGACAAAGTTAAAAATGGTATAATTACTAAAATTTCATTTACCCTATTATAACTAAAACCTACTCCGAAAAGAACAGCTAAAGCACCTATCATAAATGCTAGCATTTCCGTTTGGATTTTAAGCCGAGTAGTTATTTCGTTCCTCAATGCATCATATTCAGCTAATAAATTCCTAGCTACAAAATCGCTAATCGGTTTTTCATTACTCATAATAATCCTTTCTTTTGTTTATATATTGCTTTTACCATCAATTACTTAGCATAGCTAGTTAAAAATATAGAATTTATAAAATAAATATCATCCAAAGTATAAGTAATAAAATCCATAATATAGTAAAAACAAATTCAGGAAAACCGTAACTAAGCCAACAAGTTCTCATGTTATCTGCTATAGTCACAGATCGTAATGTCTCTCTAATATTTTCTTCTAACTCTCCATATCCTCCAATAAGTTTCTCAATATCTTTTATTCGGTCAACATATATTTTGTTTGATTTATTCGATCGTAAATAAAACAGGATAAAAACAAGAAAATTAGAAAGAGATGCTAAAGCTAAAAGAACATTATTGGTGAAAGATACATTATTGGTTACAGCATAAGCTAAAATTAAAAAACTAATTGGTACAAAAAAAGCTCCTATTGTCCACATATTTTGGTTTCTACTAGAGATGTTATCCCAAAGAAATCTACGTTCTTCCAATAGTTTTTGTATTTCGAATCGTTTGTTATTATTTTCCATTTTGAGTAATAATTTCTTTGAAATAGTAATAAGGTTTGCGATAAGAACTTTAATCATTGTCCATTTTTAAATTAGATTTACTTAATTTTTCGCATCAATAATTATAACAAATCATGTTAATCATTTTTTGCCATCTAGCCATTTATGAATTAACTTTTGTCTTGTAATTCTTTACTAAAGTGCTTATTGTAAAATTCAATAAATTGTAATAATTTATTTGCGATTTTATCAGTATAAATAGGGATTTTCTCATGATAAAACCACTCCCCTGTTTTCTTGTTTTGTTCTTTTCTTCTGATTACTAGATCAAAACCATCTTTTGTTGGAACTATCATTGGAGGATGATGATGGCTTAGTATTTCTCTATATGTTTTAAAGTCATCTTCAACCCAAGAAGTTTCTTCAAAAAGATACTTAGAATATTCTTGATCGATATTACGGTTATCTGGCTTTAAAAAAAATTTTTTTTGTTCATGAAAACTTTCGGTTTTTACACCTACTTTCGATGGGTAAAAAAAACTAGTCAATCTAGCAATATTATTGAGGATTGAATAAGTAAAATGAAAGAATGATTCAATATCAATTTCAGCATAGGCATTAGTTTTTGTATTTTGAATATTAACAGGAGATAACTTAGCATGTTTTCTTAATCTTCTAACAATTAGAATTAAACGATTTATTTGATTTTCAAGGAAACTAATTTTAAAATCGAATGATGGACTGCTCTCTGAAGACTTTCCACTATAATACATGTTTATATTAATAAGAAAAGAAAGCATAATTGATGGATCTTTATTAGATTCGGTGCGAAAAGAATTCTCTTTATTTTCTATTTCTTTAATTATCTTATCAAGTAACATTATAGAAAAATAAACTAATAATATTTATTATATTTTTTGTAAAGTTTATCCGATGAATTTTTACAGCGAGATGAATTCGATGAAGACTATACAGCACCTAAAAAAATATACTTTATTAGTTTCAAAATTATACTGCATTCAGAACTGAAGATCGGAGAGATCAAAGGTGAGTTATAATTATTCAAATTTTTATTTTATTCTTTTCATAACCTCATTGCTACTTCTGTCTTCTGCTCCACCTATTGATGCCATAGAATATTTTGAGATTTCTTCTGTAGATGCTCCCTCAAATGTAGGAGTGGAAGTAGTTTTCTCGGTTGATGTATCCATTAGCTATAACTTTCAAGAATCAAAAACAATAAAAGTTGGTATTTGGGATGTGGAGGAGGATAATTATGCATCAGGTGATGACAGTTCTGGATCTTGGATACAAGACTCAATTTCTGGTTCTGGAATAAAAGTTTTCACTATAAATATCACAGCAATTAATACAGAAAAGATATGGATTCTTAGAGCATATATTCTAACTGATGATTTCGAGTATATTGATACTCAAGATTTTAGTGTTGAAATTAGAAAACTTGCACCTAACATTAGAATAACAAGTTTTTCAAGTTTTGAGACTGAATTAGGTATTGATCTTGAGAAGTATCCCGTTTTCCCGAGAGATATCGTTGATTTAAAGATAACCTTGGAAAATGAGGGAACATCGACTGGTAAAAACGTTTATTTTGTTGTTGAAGATTTTGTGCCTACAACAGGTCTAACAATATTATATGCTGATCCTCCACGGGATCTACAACCGGGAGAATCAGGATTATGGAAGGTACAATTTGAAGCGGAACAAATTGGAGAGTATAATGGGTTTTATCGTGTTATTGTTGATGGAGAACTTCTTATAGAAGAAGCTCTAACCATAACTATTAGTGATTTTCCTATTATTTTAAAGTCGTATGAGAATATTCCTGGTGAAGATGAAACCATATATCCAGGAGATACTATAACTTTAAAATTGAGTATCGCTAATTCTGCAGATCGTATTATCCGTCAGATTGATTTGAAAGTTAATATGGACTCTAAAGGTCTTACAGTTTTAGGTGTAACTCCTGTACATGACCTTTACGCGAAAGAGTCCTCTGAATGGCTTATCCAACTTCAAGCGGAAGAAGTTGGTGAGTACATCATGACCGTTGATCTTTACGCGCAGGGGGTAGAAGTATCTCCAGAAGTATTCACTTTAACTACGTATATCTCCACTAAACCATTTTATAAGTGTCTAATTGCGACAGCAACTTATGGTTCTGAATTGTCACCACAAGTAAATTTTCTACGAAATTTTAGAGATTCATATGTTCTGAAGTCATTTGCTGGAAGTCAATTTATGTATGTCTTCAACTGGTGGTATTATTCGTTTAGTCCTGTTATTGCATCATTTATTGCTGAACATCAATTGGTTAAATATCCGATGAAAGTAATTCTCTTTCCTCTCTTGAATATTCTTCAGGTATCCTCGAAAACCTTTTCGTTCCTTAACTTCAATGTAGAGCTTGCAGTGATCACTGCTGGTCTCATTGCGAGTATAGGTATTGGTATAATTTATTTCTCTCCTTTCTTGTTTCTTTATCTTCGCGTTAGACGAAATAGTAAGTTTTGCAAGAGTTGTCTTAGATATTTATCCAAACTTTGGATTATTAGTATATCTTTAATTGTTATTGGGGAATTCTTTGCTTTACACTTTGTAATGATGATGGGAACAACTTTATTTGTTCTTGCTACTATCGGTATTTCTGCTTTCGCCACATCAAGTATCCTTATCAACAGACGTTCAATAGTTCCTCATATTTCAAAAATATTGAAGTAATAAATTAGGTAAGATCACTTTACTTTGTAGCCGTCTTCCCAATTAAGCAATGAGATTGATTCAAGAATTACTTAAAATAGATTAAAAAAAATCTACGATTTATGTTTGGTGAA
>CAZAXO010000092.1:0-8569 GCA_964489085.1 uncultured Candidatus Bathyarchaeia archaeon | reverse complement strand
ATATGTGATGAAGTTATATCTATGATCGCTTATATATTGAAAGGCATCGATGTAACAGAAGAGACGCTTGCTGTTGATGTTATTAGTGATGTAGGACCCGGCGGAAATTTTCTTGCTCAAAAACATACTCTAAATTTTATTAGAAAAGAACAATGGTTTCCAAGCCTTATTGATAGACAGACAAAAAATAATTGGGTACAAAATGGATCAAAAGATTTGTTTCAAAGAGCAAACGAAAAAACAAAAGAGATTTTGTTAAAACATGAACCAAATCCTTTAGCAAGCGATGTTGAAAAAGAACTGAACTATGCACTTAAACAAAATGAAAAAGAAATCTTAAAAACAGTGTAAGCTAGCGTTTTCCGTGTAAAGTATTAAAAGATAATTTAAGAGATTAATAGGATATTCCGTTGATATAAATACATACTTTTTCCTAGATGGATGATAATGAAAAAAAGAATTAATTTTGTTAAAGGTCACATGGGAGGTGATGAAATAATCCTTTTAGACGGTCGTGACGTCCCTTTACAAATAAGGAAGAAAATTGCTCTTTCTGTTCTACATTCACCTAACATACGGGGGAGAGAAGTAGGAATACTCTACAAAAACGAACATGAAAATAATTTATCGGTAAAAATTGTCGAATTGACCTCCAGAGATTATATTCCCATGTGTGGTGGTCTTACCCAAGTAGTGGGAAAAGCTCTAATAGAAACAAATTTTAGAGATCTATTTGATATTAAAGTAACAAAACCTAATACTAGAATTTATTTGCATACAGATGCTGGAGTTTTTCCAATTAATGTTGAAGTGGAAAATGGAAAAGTTGGTAAAATATTTACGGATATGGAGACGTATGTAAAAAGATGCAAGTTGCAAGGTTTCAACGATATTAAAAAAGGAGTAAGAACGACCAAAACTGGCATATGTAATTATATTTTTACAGCCATAGAATACAAAGATCTTACTAACCTGTATCCTAACATAAATTTTTGGAAACTCACGCCACAAGCTATCGATAAATTAGACGATATCCGGCTGAAATTAAAAGAAAGATATTTGTATACAATTATTTACGAAAAGAGAGAAGAAAACTTGTTTAGAACCGCATTTCGTTTTCTTCCTCCAGACCCTCTAACAATGGAGGAGGAATTCGCATGTGGAACAGGATCAACAGCATTAAGCTTAATATTATACCATAAAAAATTAATTAATATCGAAACAAATGAAGCAACTGTAGAATTCATACTTAAAGAAGAACGAGAATCTACTCAACCTGAAACTACCAGTATAAAATTAAGAATAAGAAATAAGGAAATTAGTAATGTAAGGTTCAGCCATAGCCATGTAGAAATTATAAGTGAAGGAAGGCTTTTCATGTGATAGCTAGCTGACTTGAAGAGAGTTTAACCTTTTATTGCACCCATCGTGATTCCTTTAACGAGATGTTTTTGAACGAACATCATGATTATGAATAGTGGAATTATGGTGTATATAGTCATTGCTGCAAGCGATCCATATGGTAATTTTGTGAAGCTAACGAGTGCACTTAACGCAACAGGTAAAGTGAATGTGTCATTGCCGAGGAGAGTAATTGCGAATACGAATTCATTCCAACTCAATAATATCATGAACACAGCAGTAACTATTATTCCTCCTTTAGATAAAGGTAAAATAATTCGTGCGAATATTTGGTGGATCGAACATCCATCTAACATAGCACTTTCCTCCACTTCTATTGGTATTTCAACATAAAATCCTCTCATTAACAGGATCGCAAAGGGTAGGTTAAAGGCTGTATATGCTATTATTATAGGAAGATAAGTATTCAGTAAACCGATTTGTTTTACTAAGAGGAAAAGAGGAACGATGGCTACGACGGGAGGAACCATCCGTAATGTAAGAAGATCCCACAGCAATGCTCTTCTTGACTTAAATTGAAAACGGGTCAATGCATAGTCCGTTAGACAACCAAAAAACACTGTTAAAATAGTTGAGGCCGCTACTATGATAACACTGTTTAAAGTATAATGCAGTGCGTTCCGCGCAATAAGAATATCTTTCCAATTATCTAATGTAAATTCTGAATTAAAGTATTCTTTTGTAATTAGACTCATTTCGGGTTTAAATGATGAAAAAACTAACCAAGCTAATGGAACAAAAAAGAAAATAAAAAAGATAATGATAAGAGTAGATCTAAAAATTTTTTTAAAGAGAAAAATCTTTTTTTACGTTTTTCATTGTATTTTTAGCAGTTGTTTTACTAAGGTGACCGCTGAGGGTCCGTCTGCGGCAAATCCATCCGCGCCTATTTGATCTGTCCATTCTTGAGTTACAGGTGCTCCTCCTAAAATGACTTTAACTTTGTCTCTTATTCCTTCTTTATGTAATTGTTTTATTAATTTCTCTTGAGCTGAGACTGTTGATGTTAAAAGAGCGGAAATACCAACGACTTGGGGATTAGACTTTTTAATTACTTCAATAATTTTTTCAACAGATACATCAGCCCCGAGATCATTAACATCAAAACCTGCGGCTCTCAACATAACTACTACAATATTCTTTCCGATATCATGAATGTCACCTTCAGCAGTAGCCATAACTATTTTTCCCAAAGTTCTAGTCTCTCTCTTACTCGCCAGTATCATCGGCTCAACAATGTTTACACCAGCTTTCATAGCTTCAGCGGCAGCAACAAGTTCTGTAATAAAAATTTCTCCTTCCCCAAATTTATCACCAACAGATTTAATTGCAGAATTTAATTTTTCGAATATTACGAATGGATCTAACCTCTCTTGAACTGCTTGATTTACTAATTCTTCAACAGTTTCAGCTTCAAGGTTTATAACTGCGTTATATATATCATCTAAAATTGTACTCATTTATTTCACCCTACTCTTTATACAACTTCTTTTTAGCATTTACCATAATAGCATCTACGTCTTTTTGAATATCGCTATCTAATATGGGTGCAGAGTGCTCTTTAAGTATCTTCTGTACTTTCTCTTTAGCGACTTCCACAACATCTTTTGCGCCTTTTTTCTCCCATGTCTGCCTTACATTTTTGTCAAATAGTTCGGGCATAAAATGTTCTTCCAATAAATGTGCTCGAGTATGTTTCTCGGCGAGGTAGGAGCCACTCGGCCCGATTTTATCAATCAACTCTAAAGCTAAGGTTTCGTTATTAACTTGTACACCTTTTTTAATCTGATAAACCATTCCTAAAATCTCATTATCAATGACAATTTGAGGAAAACTCGCTGTTCGTATAGTTTCAATGAAGCCAGCTCCTGTCAATAAGTTAACACCTGCTAGAGCAGGAAGAGCTAAATTTAATGATCTTTCGACAGCTGCTTGCTGATCTAAAGCTTTTGAATCAGTACCTAGACTATAGGTATCTACAGGAATACCATAGTAATGACCCAGCTGAACACTTGCTGCTGACAATATACCAAATTCTATTGATCCCCAAGAAGCATTTCCGGTTCTCATATCCATAGTATTGGGTCGAGGACCATGGATAATTGGTGTACCGGGATGAAGAAGTTGTGATAAGGCTATAAGTACTAGATTTTCACAATTTAAGATAACTAGACTTCCCGCAAGAGTTATTGGTGCAGCTGCACCAGTTATTGGCGTAGAACATGCAAGAGCTGGAAGTCCATATTGACCACACAAATCTAATTGGTCTATACAGAACTTACCCAACTTTAAGGGACTTGTTGGAGCGAGTATTAAACTTAAGAGAGGTCTATCTCGTAATTCATCTTCTCCTCCTTGAATAATCTTTGCCATTTCGATCATATACTCTAGATTCTTCCCTTCATATGCTTGAAGGCAAATATGTTTCTCAGTGTTTTCAAGCAATATTTTAAATAAGCTTACATCTCTATACGAAGGATGTACTTCACCAGGGTAAATCCATCCTCCAGCATAATGAATGTTATTTAATGCATCGATGAGTCTTCCGCCTTCAGCAGCATCTTTTGAATTTCCAACTCTACATTCTTCTGTGTCCATATCTAAGATATGACTACACCCAGATAGAGATCGCGCAAAAACTGATCCTTCTTTAACTACAAAATCAAATTTTTTATTTCTTCCACTTTGAGTAAAATGAGGAGGAGCCTTTTTTACGTATTCTTCAATAATATAAGGAGGAAATTTAGCTAATTTCTTCTCCCAATTAATTCTCACACCAGCTTTTTCAAGAGCTTTTAACGATTTTTCATGTTCTATTTTAATCCCTGTTCTTTCAAGGATCTCTAAAGTTGAGAAGTGAATTTTATCTAATTGTTCTTTTGATAATATGTTAAGCATGTTATCATCAACTTATACAAACTAAATTGTATTACTAAAGATATAAAAATTAGTATTACTTGGTGTTTAAATCTAAGAGTTAACGTTTCTAATCTACTATTTTTTTGACTGATGTCTCGATTGCTTTTAGAAGATTTGAGAGATCGTCATCAGTATGAGAGTATGTTACGCCATGATGGAATAAAACGAATGGAGTGAAAAGCATCTTCTCATTAAAAAGAAATTTTTGCAATTCAAGATATTTATTTCCATCAACATCAAATAACTTTGATCCTCTACCTTTATCGAAAAAGAGGGGATGCTCTAAAAAAGTTCTATAATTAGAATGTACACCCCCTGCAGTAAAGGAATTGATAGAATCAAATAATTCCTTCGATCGATTAAGTAGCACCATAGTAATTACCCTCCAAGTAATAAAATATATAGATCAATAATTATTTAAGCTAAAACTATTATTTCTTCAAACTTCTTACTTGTCATCACTAAATAGAGTATATCAAAGATTAGGATAACAACTAAAAAGGATTCTTAATACAAATTTAATGAGGCAAGAAAGATAAACGTTATACAGTTGGCTTGACAAATTTTCCATATCCCGATTTCCCAATGATTTCTCCACTATCCATAATTACATTACCTCTAACGATTGTCATTACTGGAATACCTGTAATGGTTCTACCATGGAATGGACTTGACTTTGTTTTGCTATGAAGTTTATTTTGATCAATTGTATTCCGAGCATGCATATCTACAATTGTTAGATCGGCATCTGAACCATTAAATAGAGATCCTTTTTTTGGGTAAATACTAAATATTTTAGCTGGATTTTCTGTCACCGTCTTTATCAGTTTAGGAAGAGCTATTCGTCCTTTCTTTACTTCGGTTAATAAAAGTGGGAGAAGCGTCTCAACTCCAACAAAACCAGATTTTGCAAGCCAAATATCTTTTTGTAGTAGGCTCTTTTCCTTATCTTGCTTTTCATGAGGCGCATGATCTGAACTAATAACTTGAATTGATTCATCAACTATTCCTTCCCAAAGAGCTGTAGTATCTTCTTGAGATCGGAGTGGAGGATTAACCTTCGCATATGCACCAAATTTCTTCATATATGAAGAGTCAAGGAGTAGATAGTGTGGACAGGTTTCAGCAAATATATTATGATTTTTTTTCCTTGCTGATTTAATTAAGTTAAGTCCCTCTTTGGTACTTAGATGAACAATATAGAGTCTGGTTCCAATATTCTCAGCAAACATGATCATACGAGAAATGGAATCTGCTTCCACAATATTAGGCCGGGATTCAACATGTGCAAGAGGATCTCTTCGATTTTCTTTAATTAGCTTTTTACTAAAATATTCGAGTAATTCACCTGTTTCACAGTGAATGCAAGCAGGTAAACCAGTTTTTCCTATTTCAGTTAGGGATTCATATATATCTCCTGCATGCTCGACGGTGGAATAATGTGAGGAGGGAGGATATATCCCTGTAAATATTTTATAGCCTATTACCCCAGCTTTTGCGAGGCTTGAGATTTCATTTAGTTTTGTAGGGTCGATCCCACCATATAATGCAAAGTCTGTATAAACTTTTTTTTCAGCTATTTGCTTTTTTATCTTGAAAGTTTCTGTATCAGAAACGTATGGTTGTGTATTGGGCATATCAAATACGGTAGTTATACCTCCATTGACAGCTGCTTTTGTACCAGATTTAAAGTCTTCACCCTGTCCACCTGGATCTCTAAAATGACAGTGAGTATCAATTAATCCGGGTAGAATTAATTTATTTTGGCAGTTTATAGTTTGATCACTTTTTGGGAGATTACTCTTTTTAGATATTGCAACGATTTTTCCATCATCTATAGCTATACCTGCTTCAATGAGGTGAATATTAAAAAGAATTTTACCACCTTTTATTACTATATCCACAAGCAAATTACATTCCCTTAAATAGTTGGTAAATTCAATTAAGCCAATAATAAAGAATTTCGATAAGATCCTGTTAAACCTCTATCAATGATCTTATGGATAACATCGATTCTAATAGTATCCAATTATCTTAAGTATGTTTATTCTTACTTTTGATATTTTTACATCAAATAAAAAAAGTAAAAAGGTAAAAGCAACAATTATAGATATAATGATTTAGTTATTAATCCTCTCTTCTCAAGGAGAAATATTTGGTTACCTCTATATCTCCAGAGAATATCACCACGATTATCCTGAAAATCCCATGGGGCAACCAATACGTAATCACCATCTCTAATCCAAGTGCGTCTTTTCATCTTTCCTCTTACTCTGCAGATCCTCTCTATATCATCCGCACATTTTACCCTAAATCGATCATAACCTAATAGTTGAATGACACGTCCAAGCATTTGATCCTTTTCAGGTAACACTAATTGATCGATCTCTGACTCGCTTAGAACTTTTCGTTTCCCCATATTATATTCTCCCGTTACACTTTCATAATAAGTTATAAACTATTTTAAATGTGTATGTCGGTATAGTATGTTTTATCGTTTATAAAGACTATTCATAACTGATAAAAACAATATCATTACTATTATAATATTCCAGTTATAAAAATAAGTAATTTGATAGGAACTATATGAAAACTATTTAACCTATTTTAATCTAATAAAGTTTCAAGTTTTATATGATGTTCATTTATCTTAGCAGTGCATGAATTAATATCTTCTTGTATCTTCTTTTTTTCTTTCTTTAAAGTACTAATCATATCACTACTTTTTTTGAAATTTGCCTGTGTTTTATCATATTCATCTGATTTTTCTTTAACTCCAGTATCTTCTAGTTTTGCTTTTTTATTATGATATTCGACGAATTGTTTGTGATAGTCGCGAATCATACTTTTCTTTAAAATAGTTGAGATGATTCGAGAAGCTTTTCTATTCCTTGAACTTTTTAATTTTAACTTTTTATTATCTAACAAACCTTGTAAAAAGAGTAAAGTTTCCTCAATAAAATTAATATTTTTCGCATTTAACATAATTTTTTTTGGATTTTCTATAAAATTTTGAAATCTTAGTATATCAACTTTATTTGCTTGAATTGAACCCTTCTCGATTAATCTAATCGATTTTTGCACAGGCTTTTCAAGATAGTGTAATTGCTGTTTAATTGAATCTTCAACTAACGATTCTGCTTTTTCAAAATCTCCAAGTTTTTGTAAAACCTTCTCCTCTTCTAAATTTTGGATTTTTCTCTCATCTCGATCTTTAATCTTTTCTATTTTTTTTATTCGTTTTTCTATTTCATCCAATTTTATTTTAGCGTTTAATTGTTCACTTTTTAGTTTTGATATTTTCCAAGCTATTTTTTCTGCCCTTTCCTTTTTTTTCATCTCTTGAATATAATCTTGAAATAAATCTTTAATATCCCTAGTAAGTTGAAAGAGTTTTCTCCTATCTCTTTCGATTTGAGTTATCGTTAATTTATGTCTAAAACCGATTTTTCTAATCCATCTAGCACCAAAGTAGATAATACTCCTATGAAAATGATCCAAAGACTCTAAGTATTTCGTAATATCTTGAAAAGAGATCTTCTCTGGTTTTTTTATATTTAAGATCAATTCTTTTATTTTCTGGCCTAACTGGTCTGCAAAAGCATCGGTGGAGCCGATTAATTTTTCTGATTCGTTAAGTATATTAGTAAAAATATTATGAATTTCATTTATATTGTTATTGAATGTATTTTCAATCGGTATGAAACTTTGCGTTATTTCATTTTGTAAATTATTCTTCTTGATATCGTTCACTGTGAACATCTCATCACAAAACATTATTTGCCTTTAGATATCCATTTAAGCTAGTATCTGAGATTAAACAGTTATCATACTTATTTTTTATTTTTTTTATCCTTTTGATACGAAATATTCGAAGCCGAATCCACTATTGTGTTTTTGTAACGAAAGTAGTATTGTAGAATCAATGAATCAAGTTTTTATTAGAATCTACTGTACTAAAAAAATAACAAATGTGAGGTTGGATAGGACGGCATAGCTTAACTAGCGAATGAAGAAATCAGTAAATGAAAGTTAAATAATTGTATATATTGAGAAAGTTAAACAATGAAGATTAATATCATTATTCTTAGCCACATAAGATGAAAGTAGAAGGAAGAAAATAACGTTTAGGATACTTATTCATATAAAATTTGGAGATCTATACCAATGGAGCAATTAACTGTAGTAAAAATTGGTGGAAGCCTAATTGATTTTGAGGGTACAGATA
>CAZAXO010000091.1:0-8570 GCA_964489085.1 uncultured Candidatus Bathyarchaeia archaeon | reverse complement strand
ATTTATTTTTTCCATTTTTACTATTTATTTAATGCTTGTACAAGCATAATCTCTCACGAAAGAGTTTACACTATGCTCCAGTAATTACTTATATTAAGTATTTAAAATGATATGTCGAAACTCGATATATTCGAAAAAAAGATAAACACTCCATTTTAAAGTAAAATACTAAAGAAAATGAATTGATTATTAGAAAAACGAACAGGTAAATTATCTGACATCAAACATACAATTAACTAATAGTTTCTCTGTGTATATTTCTTTTTCTGATTATTATCAGTGTTCCGATTAGGGATATAAGGAATATTGCTGAAGTTAGAGAGAATTCTGGGAGTTCTGTTGCACCGAATACTGCACCGGATTTCTCTAACAAAGTAGAATATTCGACTTGGTTATTAGTTGATAGGGTTACATCATGTTCAAGGTACCCTGGAATAGCGTAGGTGATATCGTAGCTTGTGTCTCGAGGTATATGAAGAGCATAGTAGCCATCTATCGAATACGCGGTTTTCTCCGGGGAGGATACTGATACCCAAGATAAGAGGCGAGTTATGAATCGAACTTCATCAAAAGCAGTAACTGTACCGTAGATCTTGATCATTCGGTGAATTCTAAAGTAAGCACCTACTTCCATTGCGAGATCGGTTAATTCCACTTGGATAGTTGCCTCTTGATGAAAATGTCGTTCATCTGCAAAAAAATCTGTTGAACGATCAGGAAACTCGGGTATAAAGACGGTGTAGGTGCCAGTGTCTAACCCATAATCTTTCCATAGGACTCCCTCAGGATCCACGTAGAAGAAGTGCCCTCTACCGTAGAAACCATAAAATTGAAAAGTGAATTGCGACGCTCCAGTTGACGCATGCACAATCTCTACTCCTTGCTTTACACCTCGCAAAGCTTGAACACGTATCGTAGCATTATGAGGAAGCGTGGTAAAGATGTCATCTGCCATTAAGGGTACACCACCATGAATTCCACATCCTATAATGAGAGGAAAAGCTACCGCTACGGTCATACTCATAGGAACATAAACAGTGATATCATAGGTTTGCACGTAGCCATAGGTATACGCCTTAATTCGATAAGTTCCTTCGTCAACGGCGGTAGGTTGATAACCATAAAATATTATTTTGTGAAGAGGCCAGTTATGACCGGTGAAGTTAAAATATGCGCTTACATTAGTGACTCCCGGTATACCTAATCGAAGAGGCTTCTCAACATATCCTATTTCAGCGCCGTATTCAGTATAGAAGTAGACTCGTAAATAGGGGGGAGGACATAAATCGAGAAACCTCCAAGCAATGAGAGCTTGTATTTGTCGTGTTCCCGGTTTTGGGCCATAACTGTAGACGGTGACTTGAAATGCGCCTCCACGTTCCATAAAAACGGTTACTGTAGAATTCCCTTGATCACTTAAGGTAATAAGAGGCTCCTCCTCTTGGATGTACCCTCGCATAGTAACACGAAGATAATAGTCGCCAGTCTCTAAACCATAATCCCATGGACTCGGACCAGGATAAGAACCTACACGCCACGCTCCTGAATACGAGTTATTATGCAACTCACTGAATCCTAAGATCCAGAAGCGGAGAGAGAATTCATCTGCATACCGTGTTGTTCCGTTAGCATAGGTGCCGTTAATCAATGTTAATCCTTTCAGTACGCCGTGCTCATCAAATAACTCGGCGATTATATGTCCACCAAATCTATTTCCACTTAAAGTATTTAAAGCAGAGAATTCACCTTCTCGAGGTGTCTCATATGCACCAGTTGCCCCATTTTTCAGGATTATTTTACCGGAGACGATCCCTCCATAGGGGAGATAGATTGGTTGATCAACACTGCATCCCTCACCATATCCGCCTATAGTAACGGTCACCTCATCGGGTTGAATGAACCCAAACACCCATACCTTAAGGATATAGGCGCCGGGTCCAAATCCTGAGTATTCTGTACCTAAGCCACTATATCCGGTGTATTTTGTTCCATTTCTGATGATCAATCGGAAGTTTTCATTCGGCTGGTTTTTTGAAGTATAAGTTTGTGAAGCTACTATGCGCTCATCCTCATCATAAGCCTCTACGGTGTAGTTTAACTCTTGAAAGTTTAAAGCGTTCAGATAGGGTGTATCTAATGGCGGTGTAGGTGTACCAAATTTATCAATATAGGTGATGGTGCCAGTTATTGTACAACCCCTATTAAGTGTGAAATTACCTATCCATGTCCGTGATCCTCTATTCACATGAACTGTTGTGATATAAGAGGTGGGGGAATAAGCGAATCCGGTTGAAGGGTAATACCCTGCTGAAGCCGTTAAATTATATTCACCCTCATATAATCCTGTGAGGTTAAAGAATCCTGTGGAAGAATTTACATAAGCTCGAGCTACTTCCCCGAACTCATGAACAGCGTAGACAACGCCTTTAGCTTTAATATGTTCATTAGCCAAATCATCTTCGATAAATCCTTCTATCCACCCTGGTTCTTCTCTCATACTCACAGGTACTTTTAAAATGATGTTTGGATCGGAAGGATAATTTGGAGTTTCATCATTTAGCATATTAGGTGCGATAAAGACGGTTATGTTATATATTCCCGCTAAATCTGGAGCATCAAGTTCTTCAAAAAGAACATATCGAGGAACGGTATAGTTCACCCATTCCCTAAAACAACTATTAGATGTTGGTTGGAGATATCTAGGTGGATGCCATATCTCTATTGTATACGGCGAGTTAGGATCATAAGGGTAATGTAATTCTTGATCTGTTACCTCATAGTAATAATAATCATCTGATATATCAGATTTTACAAAGGATGTGTCATTCTCCTGTCGTGAACCAATAAATTCACGCGGAATCTCAAGTTTTACAGCTACTCCCGGCTCTGAAATATTCACTTTTATTGGACCTATTGTATCAAAGAAGACCCCCCAATCCTGTGATGGTGCTGCAGAAGCCTCTGATGAGGCTGGTGAAGGCGACCATATAAGAAAAGAAGAACAGAACATTAAAAGTAGAATAAAAGCATAAAACGCTTTCATTCTGAACATTGCCAGCAATTCAAACCACGACCATTAACAAAAGATACTATAACGATAATTCATATTTAGTATTACTCTACTAATACCATAGACCATTTTAACTTAATCTTATGAGAAGTGATAATATATAAAAATTGAATCGTAAGTTATAATTTTTAGTTTACTCAACCTATACTTCATAAATTCTTTTCCTGTTAAACAAATTTCAAGAACCATTGACGTATTGATTAGAAAAACTACAAATTTATATACTAAATAACAATTTGGAACGAAGATGCATAAGTGATATATTAATTATTATCATAACCTCTTTAGTGCTGAATTTATTATTAGACAAAATTTTTGATAGTAATCTGGTGAAGTTATTACTGGAGTGTAACTGCACAAGATTAGTTAGTTGATCAATAGATTTATGATATTTCTTAATTTAAATATCGTATGAACAATCAAAAAAATTTTGATGAAAGATGCTTAACTGGAATTTCAGGTTTAGATGAACTGTTGGAAGGAGGATTACCTCAAGGAAAGTCCATGATTTTAATTGGCGGTCCAGGTAGTGGTAAGACAATTTTCTTATCTCAATTCATCCACAATGGAATCAAAAAATATAATGAACCTGGAATTTTCATAACATTTCATGAAAGCTCTGAGAATATAAAAGAGAATATGCTTAAATTGGGATGGAATTTTACAGAATTGGAGTCACAAAAAAAGATACAATTTTTAGATATATCACCATTAATTTATCTTTCTCCAGAGGAGATGGCGAGCTCTACTGTATTTGGTCTTAAAATGCCAGAGTCCAGCAATATTAAGAGTATGGTCGCATCTGTTAAAAAGAATGTTGATGCAATGCAGGCGAAACGAATTGTTATTGATGGTATTAATTCTTTATCATTATATGAATCTGACAAGAGTAAGATTAGAATCATGATATCGCAACTTTTCCAAGGCTTACTTCGAACAGGCTGCACGTGTTTATTTTCATCTGAAGTTAAAACATCATCTTTGGAAAGAACATTTCAAATTGAAGAGTTTTTATCTGATGGGGTGATCATACTCCATAGAGCTATTAAAAGTAATAAATTAACGAGAATAATTCGGATAGATAAGATGAGAGGAATATCTCATGATTTACAACCACACCCGTATGACATCACAAGTAAGGGTATTGTAGTATTTCCGAAAGATATGTGTATATAAGGATTATATGACTGAATGAACTTTTAGAAGTAATTAACATAGTTAATATTATTCATGAACTTCTTTCTGTATACTCGTATAGTATTACTATTTAGATGCTTTCGAGAAGATCTCGTGCAAGAAAAAGGAAAGTGTACTCACTTTTTAAAAAGTACAGAGTATTTTACTCTCAATAGTTGATAATAAATGATTTCATTCCAGCTTAATACACTTGAAATCTTAGATTTAATGGCTTACCTAATCTCACTAAGTTTTTTAGGATATGCTACCCTTAGTGATTTACGATCTCGTGAGGTTGAGAATTGGGTTTGGATGTTCTATGGACCTTTAGGTATTGCAGTAACATTTTTAAAAATCATTATTGAACCTCATTTTTTTGTAGTGAGTTTAGCGTCTATAATCATTGTTTCAGGGATCGCCTTATTAATGTTTTATCTAGGATTATTTGGAGGAGCAGATGCGAAAGCCTTTATCTGTTTATCGGTTACGAATCCTCTTTGCCCGTTATGGATCTTACCCATTTTTGGTTGTCTACAACCTATTTATCCCTTATCAGTATTATATAATGCGTATCTACTATCTTCTTCTGTTATCATATATAATATAGTGAAAAATCTCAAGTATAGATATAGAAAAGGGAGTATCTTCGATGGTTTTAATGATACCTCCATAAAAAATAAAATTCTAGCTGTATTAACAGGGTATAAAGTTGAAGTTTCAAGATTAAGGAATAGCTTCCTCTACCCTATGGAAAAGTTCCAGCAAGATAAACGGAGATTTACAATTTTCTTCGATGCTGAAGTGGATAGGGACGAAAGGGTAAATGAGTTAAGGAGAGATTGTACTCGGTATAATGTTAATGAGGTTTGGGCTACACCTGGATTACCCCTTTTAGGATTTGTCATGATATCATTTATTTTAACGAGTTGGGTAGGTGATATGTTGATTAAGCTGATAATGTCTACTCTGCAAAATTTACTTTTTTAGACGGTTTTATGATACATCATCCTACAAGTAGGCGCTATGTTGTAACCAAAAAAGATCAATCAAGTGATCAATAGATTTATCGGTGTTTTATTGATTAAAGTATATTATTAATGTAAATATGAAGTGTGTACTATTGTTTCATCTAATAGTTGTGAGGTTTTGATTATTGAATGCATCAATATTTTGTCTTCATGTGAATAAAAAAATGATTATGTTAGGAGCTGCGAAACTTTCAGTGATGTATAGGAATAGCAGATATTGGGAGGGATTATTCTTTGGTAATGGAGGTAATTAAGTGTGAGACAGGGAAGTTTAACTGGAACGGTATTACTTCTCATTGCAATAATAGTAGTGATGATATCTTGGTCGAGCCAGATACAGCTGGACAAGTATATAATATCTTCCATAATCCTCATTTCGATTATAGTAGTTGGAGGTTTCCTTGGAGGCATTGGTTCATTAAAAGAGAAAAAACGATTATCAGTGATAGGTGGTATAATATGTTTATGCGCAGTTGGATTCTACAGATTTTTTATAGAATATTTAGGTGCATGGCGAGGTGTAGATATATGGCTTATTATGGGTGGAGCTTTTATGATATTAGACAGGTATATCGATCGATCATTTTTAACGGATCGATTAAGACCAATAATACCAGGGGGTAAAAAAAGTATGGAAGATAAATCGAAAGATCCATTTGAGAAATATATAGAAAAACTAAACATCATAGATAATGAGTTAGAGAAGTTATGGAAGGATCCCTCGAAAACTCAAGAGCTTAAACGAAAACTATTACAAGCAAAAGAGGTTAGATCGAGTTTTATTAGTTCAGCGAATTCAAATCCAATTCTTTTGGAACAGATCAGGCAGCAGCTTTACAAATCTGAGTCTGCCCAAACTTTGTTGAGTATTTTTCTCAGCTTAAAAGAGCCAGGGTTGAAACCGCAGGTGGAAGGAGGAAATATCATCTATAAGCCTGCAGACACTAGTTTGAATGTTAGCTCACTTTATGTCGTAGAACAGTTAGAGCGTTTAGCAGAACCAAAAATACTATTAAAACAATTTGATAATAAAATTTTGGCTTGTCCAAAATGTGACTATTTCTCTGATATACGAGTGCATTATAAATGCCAAAAGTGTGCATCTATGGATATTGAGATGATTAAACTGTCAGAACATCTGGCTTGTGGAACAGTCCATGAAAAATCTCGATATATAAAAGCGGATAAGAACATATGCCCTCAATGTAATGCTGAAATTAGCTTAGATACTTTAAAGATAGTAGGAGTTACCTTCCAATGTAATTCTTGCAATGAAACCTTTAGTGATCCCCTCGAATTTGTCTATTGTAAGAAATGTAAAGGAGAATTTTCTCTCAAAGAGGCTGAGTTCACTAACTCCTATACATATCTTGCTAATCCGGATTTTAAAGAAGAAATCATAACTTCAATGTATACTTCAACATTGGCTTTAATACTAAAGGATTCAGGTTTCAAAATACAAGAATCTTCCCTTATAAAAGGGAAAGCTGATTTACCATTGAACTTCACTCTCATTGCCAATAAAAAAGATGAAACATATGCTATAGAAATCCTTCACTCTGATAAAGGCATAAAATTGCAGGATATTTTACCTTCTGTAGCTAAATTCGATGATGTAGGATATGCTAAACCATTTATTATCGCGTTACCCCAAATAGATGATGAGGCAAGAAATTTCTTAGAATCTAAAAGAATAAGCCACATAGCTTCAGCTAATTTAGATGATGTGAAGATGCAATTCAAAGTTTTAATAGAATCATAGCACGTTAATACTCTAAGATATATATTCGATGGCTTAAAAAAAGCAAAGGTACTTCTCTATACTCTTTTAACTACTTGCATGAAACTTCAAATTAGACAGTAAAAGTTGAGGAATAGTCATCAAGAATCTTCTAAAATTGTTGTTACTCCTGTACAAGTCATTGTGTTACATAACGCTTATTCTAAAACAAATGTAATACAGAGTTCGGAGGTTTCGAATAAATGCTAAGACATATTAAAGTGAGAAAGAAAGCGGTCTCTCCAGTAATAGCGACTCTACTGATGATAGCAATAGCTGTAGCAGCAGGAGTACTAGTCTACGTGTGGAGCATGGGCTTAGTAGGAACACTACAAGGCTCAGGAGGCGAACAGACAAAAGAACAAGTAATACTTGAAGCGTACGATGCTAGTGGATCAACTTGGACTCTCTATCTAAGGAATACCGGTGCTGCGCCAGTAACGGTTGCTGCTTGTTACATCAACGGTACACAAATATCTATATCAGAGACAATTGTAGAAATTGGAGGTACAAATACACTAACAATAACTCCTGTTAATCTTACCCCTGGAGCAGCTGTAACCGCAAAGCTTGTCACAAAAACGGGAGCAGTATTCACCTATTCAGTAATTGTGGGTAGAAGCGGATAAAATCATAGCTTTCCAATAGTGATAAGCTATTTCCCATCCTTTTTTTTAAAAATCAATATTTCAAAATAATTAATAGAATATTCATGATGAAAAAAGGAAATTAAGATGTGTAAAATGAAAATCAGATAATACTTCTGATTGGAATCTGTAATATTTGCTTGAGTCGATTATTTACATTAATAAGAAAACGAGAGGAGATTACTCTGCAAGATAAATTATTAGTTGTTGATGATGAACCAGATATCATTAACTTAACTAAGATGGTTTTAGAGGATGAAGGATATTCTGTGATTACTGCTTATGACGGTGAATCAGCTCTTCAAAAAGTAAATGATGATCGTCCTGATCTTATTCTTTTAGATGTAATGATGCCTGGTGAAAATGGAGTAAATGTTTGTAAAACCTTAAAAACCAACTCTACTACGAATTCTGTTCCTGTTGTTATGTTCACTGTTCTTGGTCGAGACGTAGATAAAAAAATAACTATGGAATCTGGAGCTGATGGACATTTCACTAAACCCTTTGATCCTAATAAGCTTAAGCAAGAAATTAAAAAATATCTTAATGAAGCGAGAGCATCAAAGTTCTGTCGACAATTAGGACTCGAACATAAAAAACTGCAAGGAAAAAAAATACTTCTTGAGTTTGACCCAATCTCTTCATATGACAAGTTAATCAGGGATTTTATTATCGAGTCGCACTTTCACCATGAAAATCTTATTTTACTAACATCAAAAGGTAGTTCCCTTATTCAATCTCTTGAGAATATTGAATATATTGAATTTGTAAATATATCTTTTCCTGATACACGACTTTCACCTATACTGCAACAGTATAATAAAGGTCATTTAACCTTGATATTTGATAGTATATCAGATCTTGCACTA
>CAZAXO010000090.1:0-8599 GCA_964489085.1 uncultured Candidatus Bathyarchaeia archaeon | reverse complement strand
CAAATTACCTTTACAGGATTCAATTCTTTAATAACTTGTGTAATTTTTGTATTAATATTCTCTTCGCTACCTGTAATTAGCTCGCTCAATGGGCTTTTGAGTTTATCTCTCAATTCATCGGATAGTTTGATTTTTCGCCAATTCATTTATTTATCTAGCTCTTATCGCATACTTTCCTGACTTATTGACGCCCATTTTTTTAGCTAACTCCGATTTTTCTGTATCAAATAAGATTATATAACCTGACCAATCATCACTGAGATTGGTATCTTTACAATTTGGGCATATGGTTCCTGAACTTAATGCTTTGCACGTTCTACAAGCTTTTTCATTCAAAATTATTTACCTCTCAGCTTATTGGTATCTTCAAGAATCCACTCTTTTTTTCCTAAGAAAGGTTGTCTCATTGTAACTCCAATCTTACCGCTGGAACCACCTCTTGGAAAACTAACAGCTATCAATCTTACTCTAACAAGATCTCCTTTCTCAAGTTTTCTTTGAGTTTCTTTCCCTATTAGAGCTCCTTTTTTCGAGTCGAAAGATATGTAGTCATCCATAATTTGTGATACATGTAGTAAAGCATCTTCAGGACCTATCCTAATAAAGGCTCCGAAATCCGTTACTTCAGCTACTTCTCCTTCAATTACTTCTTGGATCATAGGGTAGAAGGTTAATGCTGTAAAAGTTGTTTTGTGATAAGTCGAACCATCACCAGGTAATATTTTACCTTGAGGGTCAATTTTCACATCAACAATCATTATAACATAGCCCATCTCTTCATCGACAAAATTTTCATATTTTAATTTAATCTGATCTTTGGCTACTTTATCGATAGTTTTTCCAAACTGATCTGGTGGTATCCTTATTATATCTTCTACTGTTAATAGCCTAAACATTTGAACATTCTCCGAAGAATATCCAGTATACTTTAAATATCTATATAAATGTCTTTCTCCTGCTGTTAAGGTTTATTCAATAGTTACCTATTCATTATGAGCTTGATCTTCCTTCTATTCTATATTATCTTCCAAAATTCTGAATCAGGTGGATTATAATAAATTCTATTTCCTCGAATTGAGATTACTGGTATTTGAACTCTACGTGCTTCATGTTTTAACGCTTCATCCGCGGTAGCTATGACTCCATTAATTTTCTTAGCAACTTTTATTAGTAGATTATCTACTGGTATTTTCTTATAATTTCTTTGATAGTTAGTATCGAATAGAGTTCTACATCCTCTCTTTTTCAATAACTGTTTTAAGAGCTGAATATCACGTGTATATTTATTTTCATTTTCAAGCATATTCAATTCTTCTATAACTGATGATAGTATAATAAACTCTATACTTCGTAATATTTTTAATTTAATTTCTTTGAAAAGATCAAGTTTTATTTTTATTGAGACTAGCAAAATACTTGTATCTAATAAAATTCTTATAGGCAGAATAAATCATATCCTTATAATGCGTTTATAGCATGTGGTTTACATGATAGTAGCATATCCGATTAAACGCCATCCTCCTCCAATTCTTCTACTAATCGCAACTTTTGATCCTTTGTTAGCACAAACTGGTTTTTTAAGAGTTATTTCTGCTACATCACCTCTTGCAGAAACAACTTTTCCAGATGTGACTGAAGTAGCAATATTCAGAACTAAAGCTTCTCCTGTTTTTATCTTTTCCACTTTTATTAGTTTTTCTGTCCCAACGGCGCGTTCAAATAATTTCGCTTGTAATGTAAATTTATGTAATACTGGAGGTAATTTTCCTTCTGTACCTATTATACTACCTACCAACCTATCAGATTTCGTAATTGAAGGGTCTAGTAATGTTCCAGCACCTACTAAGCCACCAGGTCTTGCTTCTTTTACTGATCCTGTACTTACTTTGAGGCTAACTATCTCGGTAGTCAAAGTTTTATATGATAGTTTATCTGTATCAGTGCTTTTGACACCTGGTTGAATTTCAACTTTATCATTTTTTTTAAGGGTGCCTTGGATTATTGATCCTCCTAAAACACCTCCTTTAAGATCATCTACTTCAGTACCGGGTTTATTAATATCAAATGATCTTAAGACATACATTTGTGGGGGTGCATCAGGATTTCTTTTAGGAGTTGGAATATATTTCTCTATTGCATAAATAACCGCATCTATATTAACCTTATTTTGTGCAGAAATGGGTATAATAGGAGAATTTCTGTAAGATGTGCTTTCTAGAAATCTTTTAATATCATGATAATTCTCAATTGCATGTTTTTTATCTACAATATCTATTTTATTTTGAATCACTATTAAATTTTTTATTCCAGCCATTTCTGCAGCAATTAAGTGCTCTCTATCTTGAGCTTGCGGAAATTTTGTATCAGCAGCTGCTATAAATAGGGCGCCGTCCATAAGTGTAGCTCCTGATAACATTGTTACCATTAGACTATGATGGCCTGGGCAATCAACAAAGCTAACCATCCTTAAAGATGAAGTGTTTTCACCACATATAGGACAAATTTTTTTAGTTACGTATGCTGTAGGTGGATCATGATTCATACATTTATAGAAATGTCCGTCAGCATATCCAATTCGTATAGTAATCCCTCTTTTAAGTTCCTCAGAATGTTTTGCTGTCCATATTCCAGTTAGTGCTTGAACTAAGGTACTTTTCCCATTGTCTACATGCCCTAGTGTTCCAATATTAACTTCAGGTTGTAGTTCTAGTATATTTGTAACAGTATTTTTTTCTTGCATGGAAGTTCCCACATTATACTTACAACATACGTTATTATTTAGGAATAGAGAATGATGAGGTTTTAAGATCTTTATAATAGTTGTGGAGAAGAACGTAAAGAGATATTTAAGGGATTATTAAGAATATTATACTACTATATTGACAATTTTGTTAGTTGTACTATATATTAGATAAAGATAATATAAGTAATTACGCTATTATTAGCCTATTTATTCTAACTATACATATATTGAGAAAATTTTATTATATTTTTTCACTTGTTTTTTTATATGTCCCCCATGATACTCTTTCAATTAGGCCTAGTTTTGTTGCAGCTTTTATTCTTGAATAGAAATGGTGATATGTAGGTTTTCCAAGTCGTTCAACTAATTTCCTTGTCGATAATATCTCTCCTTGTTTGCTAAATGCTTTTATAATATCTGAAGTTCTCAGTCTCTTCTGACCGAATATTGAGTTTCTATATTTTCGCGCATATCTATTTCTTTTTAAACGGAACTCAGGATCTGTGCGTAACCTAATTCGACATCTTTTTTTTACTTCCTGTTTTAAATGATCATAAAATTCAGGATGTGTAGATCTATATCTTTTTAAATATTTTTTTAAGTATTCTCTATAGTTTTTTCTTCTTCCAGCTAATCTACATCTACTGACTGGTATTTTTAGTCTTTCCGCTATATCTTTATAGGTCATTCCCTCTTTCTTAAGTAATACTATTTGGTTATCTAATTTTTCTACTTTAGGATCTGGAAGCCTAGCCATTTTTTCACCTCAAAAAAATTTATCTTTAGATTAAAGAATATTTTTTATTATATATTGGATATTAGATACGTAAAACTCTTAAATATTATTAAAAAATTAATGCAAATTCTTTTTTATTTTTTTTCCTATTACTGTGAAAAATATTAAATATTAAAAAATTCGATCTTATTATAAGTTTCATTCAAAATAATTATTTTTATACTTTGTCACGATATATTAGATCTGATGAATGAGTAATCTAGCAGTCCAAATTTATATATAATATATGTGTGTGCACAAATTAAGTATTAATATTATGATATCAGTAAAACTTTTCATTTTGAATTACTTAACTTTCACGGTTCTAACTATTGACAGGTAAAGATCTTCTCTGTCTAGGTATTGAAAGTACGGCTCATACTTTCGGAGTAGCCATAGTAACAGAGAACGGAAAAATTCTATCTGATATAAAGGATGTTTATGTCCCATCATTGGGTAAAGGAATACATCCAAGAGAAGCTGCTCAGCATCATGGCAAATGTGCACCTTTTATAATAAAAAAAGCCTTAGACGAAGCTAAAATGACGATGAAAGATATAAATTTGATTGCATTCTCTAAAGGACCTGGATTAGGGCCATCTCTAAGAATAGGCGCAACGCTAGCTAGATCCTTAGCAATTTACTTTAACAAACCGATAGTACCTGTAAATCATGCAATTGGCCACATTGAAATCGGAGCTTTAACAACTGGAGCTAAAGATCCATTATTACTTATAGTATCAGGAGGGCATACTGCTTTAGCAGCTTTTGCAAATATGAGATGGAGGATTTTCGGTGAGACTGAGGATATAACTATTGGTAATCTTTTAGATATGTTTGCTCGAGAAATAGCATTACAATCACCTGGAGGTAAATCTATAGAAGAAGCAGCAAATAAAGGAAAAAATCTATTAGATTTACCCTACAGCGTTAAGGGAAATGATGTAGTATATTCAGGTCTTCTAACAGCTGCTTTGAATAAAAAGAATCAAGGCGAGAATATCAACGATTTATGTTTTTCTTTACAAGAGATTTCATTCTCAATGTTAACTGAAGCAACTGAACGATGTCTTGCTCATACTGAGAAAAAAGAACTCCTATTAGCTGGAGGTGTTGCTGCTAATAGGCGTTTACAAGAGATGTTGACATCTATTGCTCATGAACACAATGCAACTTTTTATGTAGTAAATAAACGGTTTAGTTCCGATTGTGGTGCACAAATTGCATGGGCTGGCTTACTTTCATATAAATCAGGAATATCAGTATCTATAGATGATAGTTTTGTTCAACCTAAATGGCGATTAGATGATGTAGATGTACTATGGAGATGATAGGTAAATTTGAAACTAATCAAGAAAGGAGCTGAAGCAAATCTATATTTACATAAATGGTATGGTTTACCAGTTGTAGTTAAAAAAAGGATTAAGAAAAAATATAGACATCAAAAACTTGACCATCAAATTCGAAGTTATAGGACTGTACAAGAAGCTCGTATGATGCATGAAGCTAGAGTAGCAGGTGTGTCTACACCCATAATCTATAGTATAGATAAAAAAAGTTTTACTATAATTATAGAATATATAGAAGGAATACGGATAAAAGAATTATTCGATACTGTGTCCCAAAGTCGCAGAAAAAATATTTGCCATGATATCGGAATGTATATAGCCAAGCTTCATATAAAAAATATCATACATGGAGATTTAACAACATCGAATTTCATTAGTAACAAATTGAATACTATTTTTATCATAGATTTTGGGTTAAGCTACTTCTCTTCAGAAGTGGAAGATAAAGGAGTGGATCTTCATTTACTTAAAAGAGCTTTAAGTAGTACTCACTTCAGATTCTCGGAAGAATGCTTTAATGAGGTAATTTTGGGATATAAAAAAGTTATAGGTATTACCCATTTCAAGGAAATTCTTGAGAAAGTAAATGAGATAGAACATCGTGGTCGGTATGCGTATCGACCATCTGTTAAAGGAAAAGGTATGTCATGATATTAAATTTTGCTACTTCTAATATCGGTAAGAGAAAGGAGATTAGTCAGATATTAAATAATTATAATATTGTAGTTAATTTTTTAAATACTAAAAAATTGGAAATTCAAAGCAATAAAATTGAGAAAATAGCGCAGTTTGCGGCTCTAAATATAGCTAAAAAAGAGAAAATGAAAATTGCTGTAGAAGATTCTGGCCTTCACATATTGGCTTTAAATGGATTCCCTGGTCCTTATTCCTCGTATATTTATAATACTATCAGTTTAGTTGGAATACTTAAACTAATTAGAAATTTACCTGATAAAAAAGCATTTTTTGAATCAATTGTAGTATACGCTTCACCTCAAGGCTTAATATCAACTTTTAAGGGATTAACATGGGGTCATATATCTAATAAACCTAAAGGAACCAATGGTTTTGGTTTCGATCCCATCTTCGTTCCTGATGGGAGTAACGCTAGAACATTTGCTGAACTTTCTTTAGAAGAGAAAAATCTCTACTCTCATCGAGGTAAAGCATTGAAAAAACTAGGTAAATGGTTAGTATCAAAAAATACTTAAATAGTTCATTTCATCCTGAATTCAGTACCATTGGAATAAATAAAGTAATGGTGAAATTAATCTTTGGCCAGAATGTATTCACGGAAAAAAGGGAAATCCAATTCTACTAGACCTGTAAGTAGTCGTACTCCATCATGGTGTAAGTATACTTCTGAAGAAGTTGAATCATTAGTTGTGAAACTAGCCAAGGATGGTTCCCCAATGAGCTTAATAGGAATTATACTTCGAGATCAATATGGGATACCCTTAGTTAAACAAATTACAGGAAAAAAAGTTTGTTCAATTTTGAAGGAAGCTGGTATAAAATCCTCAGTTCCAGAGGATCTTCAGAGATTATTGGAGAAATCTGAGCGACTTAAAAGACATTTAGAAAAAAATAGAAAAGATTACCATAATAAACGCGCAATCTCTCTTATTGAATCCAAAATACATAATCTCTCAGGTTTTTATAAAAAGAAAGGAGCCCTCCCTTCTACTTGGAAGTATAAAACTGCTGTTGTGTCAGTGACTTAACAGTGGTTAACCCAAAATTACAAAGCTTTCTAAGTAAAGCTAAAGAAATTGGTACTATAATAAAAGAACTCTCAAAAAAAAACAATAGGTTATTAGTAGTATGTCACTTTGACGCAGATGGTTTGGCTTCTGGAGGAATTCTAAGTAAAGCATTGTTGAGATGGGGAGCTTCAATCCATCTTAAAGTAGTTAAACAACTCGATGAAAATGTTTTAAAAAGTTTTCAATCTATAGATAGAGATGTGCTTATTTTTTCTGAAATAGGTAGTGGCTACTTAGAATTAATTGAGAAACATTTAGAAGGATCTATATTTGTGTTAGATCACCATCCTTCAGATAAGATTTTACCAGAAAAAGTTACTCATTTAAACCCTTCCGATTTTGGATACAATGGTGCAGTAGATATCAGTGGTGCTGGTGTAAATTACTGCGTCGTAAAAGAAGCTGATACTAGCAATATTGACTTAGCTCCTTTAGCAGTAGTTGGAGCTCTAGGTGATATGCAAGATAAAAATAAACAGCGTAAACTTCTCGAAATAAATGAATATATAGTAGAAGATGGTATCAGAACAGGAGCTCTTCAAGTTGAGAGAGACCTCATTTTTTTCGGTCGAGAGACTCGCCCAATTCATAAGGCTTTAGCATCTACAACATCTCCATTTCTCCCTGGCTTAACTGGAAGAGAAGATACATGTATCTCGTTATTATCGTCCGCAGGAGTTACCCTTAAAAATGAAGACAAATGGCGAACATTAGCTTCTTTATCCAAAGAAGAAAAGAAAAATCTCATATCAAAGATTGTTGAACATTTAACTTCTCATGGTGTGCAGGGCAATATTGTACAAAACCTCATAGGAACGGTGTATACCCTATCTGAAGAAGATAAAGGCAGTATTCTAAGAGATGCGAGAGAATTTTCATCTATTCTAAATGCATGTGGTCGAATGGATAAATCTGGACTAGGAATATCGATTTGTCTAGGCGATCGTGAATCAGCACTAAAGGAATTAGAGGATTTAGGAAAAAAATATAAACAGACTCTTGCTAAGCATATGGAATGGGTGACTCAAAATCCAAACAAAATTCAAAAACTTCAAGTTATTAACGTTATTCGTGGAGAAGATTTTATTGACGGAAATCTTGTTGGTGCTATTGCTTCAATGATTTCTGCTTCAAATTTACTGGAAAAAAATAAACCTCTAATTGTAGTCTCAAAGCCTAAGAATGGAATCATTAAGATTTCAGCTCGAGCATCAAAACATATAGTAGATAATGGTTTACAGCTAGGTGAGTTATTATCTACTTTATCAAAAAAATTCTTTCAATTAGGTGGAGGCCATGATGTGGCTGCTGGTGCTCAAATTTCTAAGGAACAACTTGAAGAATATTTAAATAGTCTTGATAAAGAAGCTATGGCGCGGATCTCAAGATGAGACCACTTTCTGTAAATCTTTTATTCAATTTCGAAAATATAAAAGTTGCTAAAACCCTTTCGAAGGCAGTAGAACCTGATAATAAGATAGTCTCAAGAGACATTTTAATTAAGACAAATCAGAAATGCTGTAACTTGAAAGTAAACATTAGTGTAGTACATAAATTAGAAACATTGCATGCTACTGTTGATGACCTCATTTTTTGTATCCAAGTTGCTCATCTAACTCTTATACACTTATCAAATTATGAATAGCTTTATTTCTCACTTATCAGTGCTATTTTATGAAATCCTGTATATTGAGCTAATTTATCAGGGATTAGTATAGATCCATCTTCCTGTTGATAATTTTCTAATATAGCAATAATAACTCTACCAATAGCAACAGCTGTGCTATTAAGAGTATGGACAATACGAGGTTTTTCATTTCCTCTACGGCAACGTATATTTAATCGTCGAGCTTGATAATCAGTACAATTACTGCATGAAACTACCTCTCTATATTTACCCTGTCCAGGTAACCATAATTCCAAATCATATTTTTTAGCAGCTGTAGTTCCCAAGTCTCCTGTGCAT
>CAZAXO010000089.1:0-8673 GCA_964489085.1 uncultured Candidatus Bathyarchaeia archaeon | reverse complement strand
TACTCGTAACTGATCTCCGTAACTTTGCTATGCCCTTTATACGATACGAAAACGGTGATGTGGGCAGTCTAGGAGATGATATCTGCTCATGTGGTAGAGGTCTGCCGATGATGAGTTCACTCTATGGTCGACTAAATGATGTTCTAGTATCTAGAAAAGGAGAATGTGTCTTCTTCCCTTTCTATGCCTTCAACAGCTTTTTCATGGAAACAAAAATAAAACAGTATCAGATAATACAAGAGACCTATGACAAGTTTATCATCAGACTTGCCATAGATAAGGAATATTCGGACAATGAAACCAGAAGTATTACGAAGCTTATGCGTAATCTATTTGGAGAAGATGTTGAACTAGTAATGGATTTTGTTGATTCGATACCTCCTGCTAAATCAGGGAAGCACAGAGTTATCATATCTAAAGTGTACAGAGAATCATCTAGAACTAGTTAGTGTGTATTATGTTCATTACTCTTTAACTGTAAAAAAAATTATAGCTTCTAATTCTCAGTATATCCATAGAGATATTAGTAAACTATTTCGATTCTGTAAATGATAGATTATTTTACTGAAGTTCAAATCTACCGATAGATTACCTTTCCATATTTAATTAGTTCAAAGTCACTTAAAATGCTATATATTTTATCTGATAGTTCTTTTCCACACTGATTACAAAAGGTACTATCAATTGAACTGATTACTCTACAGCTATTACAAAATTTTACTGGAGATATTTTATAGCCATTATTTCTTTTCATAAGGTCGACTCTACTGTTCATACAATGAGATAATTTCAAGGTTAAAAAGGAAATAGTAAGAACATTCACTATGATCAACGCGATTACTATAATATCTCCTGCAGTCATTATCTTTACACTAAAGTAACATTATGTTGCTATATTATTTATTATCTTCTATCTCACAAACTAGGAAAAAACTATCTAGATTCAATCTTGAAAAAAAACTTAGCTAACTAGCTCTACCAATGTAATGATTGTAAAATCGATATATATTCTGATTGAGAAGTCCCATATTCAGTTAGAAAGTATGTATTCAACTCAGTAGCTGAAAAATCAACAAGCTGCTGATTCGGGTACTTGAACAGAAATTTAGATAGACACGAATTCCAATGATAATATAATTTCCAACTGCTCCGTTTAGAATACAACTTTGGATGGTTAGCTAACTATTGAAAGGATCTTTGACTCGTATTTTAGAATGGGTTCAGCTATGAATTTGGCTATTGATATCTTAGCTAAGATAGCTGATAAAAGCTCTATGTCTGTTTTTTTTACAACTCCTAGTATGGGAGCTAACGTAAGGTAAAAAAATAGAAAAGGCACAGCGCCTAAAACTACGTTGATTATACCTATACCGTTTAAGTGTAGTTGAAGCAGTACTATTGTGGGTAGAATAGATATTAAGGCGATAATATATATTCTTGCATTAGCTTTAAGATCAGGAAATACTCCATATCGCTTAAAAGCTTCTCTTAAACCATAAATAACTGAGATGCCGATAGCTACTAAGAACGCTAAGATGAGACCGTGAATATGCCAGATCCACAGCATAATTGGAGCGAAAGGGATGAATACCCCGATAACAAGGAGATTGATTTTAAGAGCAGCTTTAACGTCACCTATTCCACGGAAGAATGCGCCTAGAATCAAATACCCTAAGCCAGTCAAGAGGTATAGAGTTACGTATGTCACAAAGTATTGGGAGGCATCGGCATAGGAATTACCATAGACGATATACACGAGGTCTTTTGATAGAATCATGACGAGTACAACCGTTGGAATTACGGCAAATGAGGTGTATTTCACTGCCATTCCGAATAAGCTTTTTAGATCATCCTTTTCAGAAATCACATTTATCTTTGCGAACGCAGCAAATATAGTAGTAGTTATTGGATAAAGAATGAGATTAAAAAGAGTGAATACTGAGTTCATTGCGATAGTAAAGTTACCAATTTCCTGGTTAGTTGTAAAGTAAGCGAGGATAATGGTCTGATATTGTAAATGAAATACAGTAAGGATATCTCCTAAGTAAAGAGGTAAACTGTATTTTAGCATAACACGTATTCTTTTAAAGGAAGCACGATCTATCATTGATGATACAGACAACAGACGAATTTGTTTCATGAGTATGAAAATTCCTATGAGACCAACAACGATAACACTTAACACATTTCCCAATACTGCACCTACAAAACTGAGACCTAACAAGATAAGAACAGGGCATAATATGCTCCTAAAGATCGAGTATAATATCTGAAGAAGAGCACTATATTGCATTTTATCTAATCCTATTAGAGAATACACGGCAACATCATATATCGAGTTGAAGATGATCAGCATTGAAGCTAGTTTGAGAGAGAATATTAACTCAGGCCTATTTAGTATATAAGTCGCAAGAAGGTCTGCTCCTGCATAACAAATAAAGAAAACTATAATACTAACGAAAAGTTTTATAAGGAAACCTAACATGATTATTTTTGCAGCTTCACCACGATCTCCCTCAGACATCATTTTAACAGGAAATCTTACTAGGGCGTAATTCAACCCACAATCAACGATATACGCTAGAAGAGTGGGGATTCCTAGCGATAATGAGTATAATCCATAGTTGGATGGTCCAAGAAAGCGAGCAATGATTATGAAGCCAATCATTGTAATGAAAGTTCCTAAGCTATTTCCAGTGAAGAGAAAGAAGCTGCCTCGCGTTAAATCCTCAGCGATTGTAAAAAGCTTTTTAGACATACTACTCATCTACATTTATATTTAAGCCGATAAGATTAAGAATAGCTACATATTTCTTTTTATTAATATTCGTTTATAGGATATTAGCAAAGATAATGTAACACTAATCCTTGATTAATATTTTTAGCTAGTTAGCCACAGAATTATATCCCAATAATAACTTATTAGTAACGATTTTGAATTAGCTAGCTGATCCTATTGCTTAATTGACCTTTGAACTGATAAGTTACAATAAAGGGAACAGTTATTCAATAATTTGTTAATAGTTATTAAATGGATAATTACATATAATTTGCTTGCAAGCTATCAAAAGATTAAGAGAGTGACTAAGGATGATGAGAATGGTAGAATCATCAAATAACCCATGTTATTCCTGTAGTATTAAGCAGTATTGTTGTAGGAATCTGAAATGTTTGAAGTTAACTGAATTAGAGTATAAACGATACTTTGCTCGACATCGAAAAAAACTAGAGGTACGTCGATATGACAAAGTATACTTAGTTTCGTCGAAGATAGGGGAAAGTTGTCCTTATTTGTGCGCTAATAAGTGTATTATTTATGACAATAGACCTATTGAATGCCGTTTATTTCCCTATACTATAGGTGTGGTTCATAGTGAACAGGGACGTGTGCTATTGAGTTTTCATGATCGAACAATTTGCCCAAATAAAAAAGAACTTTTAGTATCTAAAGATGAAGCGAAAGCTATGGTATATTCATTTGCTCGAGATGAGTTTGGTGATGAATACGTTGTTAAAGTTAAACGGGAGAGTCTTCTTACTAGATTTGAATTTTTCTTAAAATATTTAAAGAAAAAGATTAGAAAGTCACCTATAGAATAAGATACAATGCTGGCTATCCAGATATCTTGTGCTCCATTGTATATCTAATATTTAGATACTGATTAACAATAGATTTAAAGAATTTATTCTGACATTTCACAAACAAGTAGAGTTTTTCTAGGTTACATCCTCGTTTTAATTTTGCCTGTAGTGAACTAGGCCTAAAATGGATTCTTTTAACTCCTTCTTCAATAGCATCTTTTATTGGCTCATAAAAAGCTATATTAAAATAAGTATAATCATTTTTGGTTATATAGTTATAATCGAAACCAGCAATATAAAAATGCCAGATTTTATTGTACATTAGATATAAGGAAAATCCAATGATTTTATCTTTTTTCTTAGCTATAAATAATCTTACATTGTTTTTGGCGTACTCACTTAATTTTTCAAAAAATAAAGGATGAAGTAGACTTGCTTTCGCTCTGTATTTAAAATAGAGATTTGAATGCAGTTCAGCAAGTGTCTGTGAAAGACTATAAAAATCGTTGATCTGTTCAATCGTTATTCCAGATTCTCTATTTTTTTTAATTTGTCTTCGAATAAGACTTCTTATCTTCTTCTTCATACATGCTAAATACTCATCAAAACTTGACCATTTGATATCCAGATACGTGGATAATAGAAAAGGAATTTTGTGATAACCAAATTTGTAAAGATTATTCATTAATAATGTATTAAATTCAGATACGTAAGGAAAAGAGCTAATTAAGATTCTCTGCTCTTTACATATATCATCAATTGTTCTTGAAATTATTTTAAAAATTCTTATGTTGTTAGACTCTTCTTCCAGGAGAATATTACTATGAAATGAACAAGGAGAATAACAAAGTAAAGGAGGCGAATAAGAAAAACCGAGGTGGTTAAGTGTTTTCCTCAATCTTCTTATCATAGGATATGCATCCTCCAAAGTGAAATATTGAGAAGTATATTGAATGAAGCAAGGCGCTACAGCTATTATTTCATTCTCATCATAAGCAGTAATATATTTGGGTATAATTCTAAATGGTTTAGATACTTCAAGAGTCTTAAACCATTCATACGTATAATAAAAATCATTACTAAGAGAGTTTATTGATTCTTTTCCAAGTTCATCTATGGTTTTGTAAACTTTAACATGAACCATCTTTACTTTTTCCTGAATTCATTGCCTCGTTATACTTTTAGCTTTTCATCTATTAGGTATTGTTAGATTCAGTCATATAAAAAATTAATATTCTAACAATAAAATTTTTGAAAATTACAATATATTTCAAATAATTCATTATATTGGAGTATAATTTTCAAGGGTATGAAACATAATATTAAAGAACTAGCTAGCAAAATTGTTACAAAGAATTTTCATATGATGCTAGAAGAAATTGAAATACTTCCAATCACTATTTTTTCCACTGATTCAATTCCCAAATTTTGAGATGTAGATAGAGCTAGCTAGCTTTCATTATTTAACTTGATATTACCCTTTGGATATAATTTAAAGATTTACTGAAAAAATGAGTTATCTATTATTGAATATCTTAAGCAAGCTAATATCTTATCAAAAATAAATAAAAAGAAAAAGGATTTTACTTTTTTATGATATTTTTTTAAATAATAGAAGCCATTATATTGCAGAATAACTAGCTAAAAAGAGAAATAATCTATATTACGATAATTAATCTAATTAATCCACACTTTAGCTAATACATCTTTTTTCTTTATACTCAAGAGGATAGTATCTAATATACTATATATTGTAATTATTAACATTCATATTATGAAATATTTGGTCGCATTTTATCTCTAGTAGTAATGTACAAATTAATGATAGGGCGAAATACATTATTATGACATTTTACAAACAAGTAGAGTTTTTCTACTTTAAATCCTCGCGTTACTTTTTCTTGTAGTGCAGAAGGCCCAAAATCGATTCTTTTAACTCCTTCTTCAATAGCTACTTTTATTGGTTCATAAAAAGATATATTAAAATACGTAAAATCGGTTTTTGTTAGAGAGTTATAATCGAAACCGCAAATATAACCGTCCCAAATTTTATCACGTACGAAATCTAAGGAAAATCCAATGATTTTATCTTTTTTCTTAGCTATAAATAATCTTACATTGTTTTTGGCGTACTCACTTAATTTTTCAAAAAATAAAGGATGAAGTAGACTTGCTTTCGCTCTGTATTTAAAATAGAGATTTGAATGCAGTTCAGCAAGTGTCTGTGAAAGACTATAAAAATCGTTGATCTGTTCAATCGTTATTCCAGATTCTCTATTTTTTTTAATTTGTCTTCGAATAAGACTTCTTATCTTCTTCTTCATACATGCTAAATACTCATCAAAACTTGACCATTTGATATCCAGATACGTGGATAATAGAAAAGGAATTTTGTGATAACCAAATTTGTAAAGATTATTCATTAATAATGTATTAAATTCAGATACGTAAGGAAAAGAGCTAATTAAGATTCTCTGCTCTTTACATATATCATCAATTGTTCTTGAAATTATTTTAAAAATTCTTATGTTGTTAGACTCTTCTTCCAGGAGAATATTACTATGAAATGAACAAGGAGAATAACAAAGTAAAGGAGGCGAATAAGAAAAACCGAGGTGGTTAAGTGTTTTCCTCAATCTTCTTATCATAGGATATGCATCCTCCAAAGTGAAATATTGAGAAGTATATTGAATGAAGCAAGGCGCTACAGCTATTATTTCATTCTCATCATAAGCAGTAATATATTTGGGTATAATTCTAAATGGTTTAGATACTTCAAGAGTCTTAAACCATTCATACGTATAATAAAAATCATTACTAAGAGAGTTTATTGATTCTTTTCCAAGTTCATCTATGGTTTTGTAAACTTTAACATGAACCATCTTTACTTTTTCCTGAATTCATTGCCTCGTTATACTTTTAGCTTTTCATCTATTAGGTATTGTTAGATTCAGTCATATAAAAAATTAATATTCTAACAATAAAATTTTTGAAAATTACAATATATTTCAAATAATTCATTATATTGGAGTATAATTTTCAAGGGTATGAAACATAATATTAAAGAACTAGCTAGCAAAATTGTTACAAAGAATTTTCATATGATGCTAGCTAGCTTTACAGAGATAAGATAAACAATAATCTGGTAATTGTTTAGCATCTTTAATGAATGGAATTTCTTTCCCTGTTAAAGCAGAAAAAATTCTTACATGTGTAAAACCAATTTCCTCTAATTGTTTAACTTGATACTCAGGTTTAATATAATATGTATGATCATGGTATCTAGACGAATATGTAAACCTACGCCATATATATGCATAATCCTTTTGAATATTACTTTTTAATGTTCCATTCATAGCGAGTATTAAAAACCAACCTGCAATATTTAATACAAATTGTACAGGGTTTTGATCAAACTTTATTTTGTAAAGTTCGGGTAAAATAGAAAGATTATGAGTTGAAAAAAAGAAAAAACCGGTATCTTTGGTTACCCTTTTAATTTCTTTAAGAATTTTAAGTCTATAATCATGAGTATTATCATCTATACCGTTAAAAGAAAATAGAGTAAAATCAAAAGTGTTATCAGAGAATTGATCAAGACAGGTAGCATCACTCCAAAGAAATTTGGTATTTGGATATAAATCTTTTACTTTTTGATTGCAGTAGTTGATCATATTCTTTGAGTAATCAATACCTATATATTCCTTAACTAAAGGTGCAAAAATATGGGTGGTCCTACCCGCTCCCACACCAATATCCAACATCTTCATATAGGAGAATAAATGACTAAATTCTTTTAGTAGCGTATATTCTGGTTTGTCTATTTCTCTATTTTGACTATAAAATTTGACTTCTTCTATTGATTCATATAGCATTCTAGTTTTGTTAGTCATATAATCAACAACCATTTACAATAGCTAGCTATAAATAACTATTTAATTTAAATAATTATCTAAGCTTTTAACTCTGTGATTAACGTTAACGTATCTACTTTCTGAACAATGTCTCTGAACTTCCCCAGAATTATCAACATCTTATAACTCATCAACTAATTGTCTCTACTTCATCAATTGCAGCTTTCTAATTTATTCTTCTAATAGAATCAAGTAACTTCCATTAATTCAATTTCAATAATAATTAATTTAAGACAATTCAAAGAAAAAATTTGATCTCTCGATTTCCCTGATATCTTTTTGATTATTTTCCTAGAAAAATTAGTAGCTATCTAGTATCAGCTAGCTATTTAATTTTAAAGATAACAATAGGATCAGATTCGATATTTTGCTTCTTTTTTATAGTTGTTCTTTCATAATTTATTTGAAAAGTGTAATTGTCGGGGAGAAGTTCAATTGTTACAGTCCCGTCACTACCAGTAGTACCGATGGTATTCCATCCTCTCGTATTATATCGTACTAACCCACCTTGAAGACTATTACCGTTTTTATCGAGAAGTTTCACAGTTACCTTAATGATTTGGAAAGTTACTATCGGATTGCTATTAATATCTTGTCTTGTTGATTGAGACTTCCCTCCATAACTCAGCTTAAACGTATATTTACCAGGAAATAAATCCTTTTTCACTTTGCCACTTGAATCTGTAATACCGAAATCTTTCCATCCTGATTCATAGTATTGTACAGTGCCTCCCATAATTCCTTGACCAGTACTATCAATAAGTTGGACAGTAACTTCTTGCATATTGTCATGTTCACGATGATACTGATAGGTTACGGTATAGGTTTGACTTTCAGATATCGTCCATGAAGTTGTATCCGTAGTATAATAGTATTCATCACCAGAGATAGAGATCGTCTCATCTATGCTTAAGAGAGTCTCTGAATCGCAGTATCCACTCCAAGTACCTGAGTTGATGCTCCCCGTCTTAGAAGCGCCATCCTCAACATAATGAACCACATCACTAGCGGAATCTAACCCTACCGTGGTAAGAGTAACTAAATAGCTTTCTTCTGGAGGGGGAGTAGCTTCGAGTGACTCTATGGTTACATCGTCGATCCACAGCTTTTTCGGGGTCCCATCATGTGTATCATAGTATATTTTACCGATACTTACTTGAGATACTGTGCCAAATAG
>CAZAXO010000088.1:0-8741 GCA_964489085.1 uncultured Candidatus Bathyarchaeia archaeon | reverse complement strand
ACTCTAATAGACTACAAGGACGAGTTGTAGATGCTACTTTATATGATATTACAGGAGACTTTTCACATCAACCTATACGACTTAGATTTCTCATAACTACTTTAAAGGAGGGAAAAGCAATATCCATTCTCAAAGGTCATGAATATGCTACTGATTACCTTAGAAGTTTAGTAAGACGTGGAACAAGTCGGGTAGACGGTATATTTACATTAACGACAAAAGATAAGTATATTGTTCGTGTTTCTATTGTAGCTTTTACAAGATATCGATTAAAAACGTCTCAAGGATATTTAATAAGGAATATAATGCGACGTGTAATAGAGGAAAAGGCTAGTGAATTCACTTATGAACAGCTTAGTCAAGAAATGATTTTAGGACCTACTCCTAATTTAGGGGGGAAAATTGGTTCAGATATATATAATGAAGCTAGAAAGATAACTTTGCTGAGACATGTTGGAGTGAGAAAATCAAAGTTATTAGCTATGCCAATCCATCTAGACTCAAAAAAGGAAGTTGCTAGTTCTTTAGAAGTATCTAAGAAAGTAAATGCTTAACTTTTTCAAGGTTTACAAATAGTTATATTTTCATTCTTAAAATTAATAATAGGAATAGGTTTGAAAGCGGTAATCTTAGCTGCTGGTAAAGGAACACGTCTTAGCCCTCTTACTCATAATCGTCCTAAACAAATGCTTACCTTAGCAGGTAAACCCTTACTAGCTCATATATTAGATGAATTGAACAAGGTAGGAATAACTGATATAATAATAGTAATTGGTTTTAAGGGGGACATGATTAAAGATTATATCAAAGATCTGCATTTACAAGTATCAATTAATTTTATAGAGCAGAATGATCAAAAGGGTACAGGGCATGCTACAAGTATTGTAGGAGATGAAATTGGCGGTAAACCATTTTTACTTATTAACGGTGATATTATTCCCTCTCATCATTTGCTTAAAAATATTTTAAATACTTTTAGAAAAGAGCAATTGCCTGGTATTGTTACATCTAAAACGAATAATCTTGATGGTTTTGGTGTTGTACAAGCTTTAAATGGAGAACTTACTAAAGTAATTGAGAAACCCAAAAAAACCAGATCTAGCAATGATTTTGTTAACGTCGGGATATATATCATTACCAATGAAGTTATTGAGGCACTTAAGACAGTTGTACTCTCACCTCGAGGTGAAATCGAATTAACTGACGCTTTTAATCAAGTTGCTCTGGATACTCAAGTAAAAATAGTTGAAACATCAAAGGATTCATGGATGCATATAAGTTATCCTTGGGATCTTTTGACCGCAAATTCGAAACTTTTACTGATGATGCCAGAATCGATTTTAGGTAATATTGAGAATAGTGTTCACATTACTGGGCCTGTAATGTCTTGTAGAGGAAGTTTAATCAAGAAAGGTTCAACAATAGAAGGTCCTGCTTTTATTGGAGAGGGTGTTGAAATAGGTCCAAATGCCTATATCCGTCCATTTACCTCTCTCGACAGAGATGTAAAGGTTGGAAATGCGTGTGAAATAAAAAATAGTATTATCATGAGAGGGACAAAGATACCTCATCTTTCATATATCGGTGATAGCATAGTTGGATTATATTGTAATTTGGGTGCCGGTACTGCTATTGCAAATTTACGTTTTGATAGGAAAAAAATAAAGGTAAACATCAATAACAAACGTATTTCTTCTAATATGCATAAGTTGGGAGCCATACTTGGAGATCATGTTCAAACTGGAGTAAATACTAGTTTGATGCCTGGAATAAAGGTTGGTTGTAATGCGTGGATAGGCCCTAATATTGTTGTATCTGAAGATGTCCCTCCTGAAAGTTACTTGAGAATAAAACAGAACCTTATTAAACGCTCTTAATTATCGTAAACAGAATCGTAATTAATGATAATATGAAATGTTACTGATATTGATACCATTTTTTTATTTCTTAAAATGATACTAATAGTATTGTAAAATTACTTGTGATTTATCCCCTTTTTTTTGTACTTATAATTGATATTACGTCGTTATTTTTAAGTATGTAATCCTCCCCAACTCGTTTATTTGATCTAGCTTCAACTGCGTATAAAAATCCTTCTCCTAAGTCACTATGTATAGTTGTAGCAAATTCTTTTGCTGTAGTTCCAATTGGGATTAAATACACTTCAGGTAATATTCGCCCTTCATGATCTGTTAATTTTTCATGATCTTGAACGGGATAGACTGCTATCATATGTAATTGATCTAAAAATACTTTGTTTAGGATATTTTGTATCCCTGTAGTACCTAACTTATCTAATATCTTTGATTGTATTGCTTCTAATGCATTCTTCTGTTTATTGTTAATCTTTTTATTTTCGATGATAATAAACTTTTTATCTCCTGGTAAATATTCAATTAATCCTTCTTTACTAGCTTTTCTTAGTGCCAATTCTGCTTCTGCACAACAGGGGGCTATAGTATATCCATTTTTTCTAAGATTATTCAAATTATTATCTTTAATATCTATTTTATTTGCAGCTATTATCATAGGTTTTGAAAAGTTTCGTAATTCGCCTACAAATTTGAGTAAATCTTTTTCAAGCCATTTTGAAGGGTGCATTTTTTCTAAGTTACACTTTTTTAAACAGTGATGTATACTTTCTTTCTTGATTGCTAATCCACTAAATTTCTTTTCTAGAATATCTTCGAGTTTTTGACTTTTTTGTTCAGCACTTCGTGATATCGTGGACCATTCTTTTAGGAGAATATTTAGAAGCCATCTATCTAATTCCATTTCAAGAAATTTTATATCCTCTCTAGGATTATGAGATCCTATTGGGCATCTTCTTCCTTCAAGATCTGTTGATCCAGAAATATCTATTACATGAATGAGTGAGTCTGCTCTCATAATTTCATCTAAAAACTGATTTCCTAATCCTCTTCCTTGCCATGCTCCAGGTACTAAACCTGCGCAATCGATAAGCTCTACGGGAATAAATCTATTTCCTTCTACACACGATGAATTTATAGGATTGTCTTCTACTCCTAACTCAGTACATATACATTTCACTCTAACATATCCTATTCCTTTATTTGCTTTGATTGTTGTGAAAGGATAATCTGCAATCTGTACTGATTTTAAAGTAACTGCTGAGAAGAAAGTTGATTTACCTACATTTGGTTTACCTACAATTCCAACAATTTTTCTCATTCTCTTTCCTCCTCTTCTATAGATCAAGAACTTACAGAATTCAAACTCGTCACTTTTTTAGAATTAATTTAGACATACATTTGGAATAAACCTCAAATATAAAGTATTTATTTATACTATCAAATATTCAAGCGAAGTGAGATCAGATACATTGTTTCAAGTTAAAATGGCATCTTCTGCATTAAAGAAGATAGTGTCACACGTGAGCAAACCATATGAGCAGATAGGATTATTGATTGGTGAAATAAAAGGGAATTATATTATAGTGAGTGAAATTTTTGAAGGTGAAGGTTTCGCTGATGATTCTCGTTCTATTTTATCTCCAAATAGTATGGCGAAACTCGCAAATGACTTATTGACTGGAAAGATGAGTGGTCAAATTGTTGGATGGTATCACTCACATATAGGGTGTGGTGTATTCATGTCTGATGTAGATATTAAAACTCAATTAATCTTACAGCAATTCTCGCAATATATAATATCTCTAGTTATAGATGCTAAAACTGGAGATCTCAGCGTTTTTACATATATACAACCTTATGGTGTTATCTCGATACCAATAGATTTTGTTGACCTTCACTAGTTAGGTATTTTTAATTTTTTTGAGTTTTCATAACATTTGTTTCTACTCGTAGTACTTGGTGAGTAGGATCAGCCATTATTACTTCATACCAAGCATGTTTTCCATCTTCATATAACCAGTAACTATTTAGGAGAATGAGGTTTGGATATTTTTTTAACACTCTTTCTTGTGCTATCTTCTTCAAACTTTTTGCTCGTGTATACTTTTTAACTCCCATAGCTTTTGGTCGTCTACCCGAACTTGGCCTTTGTTTTCTTGCGCCTCCTTTCCTTATTTTAACCTTTACACATATGAAGCCTTGTTTCGCTTTATAGCCAAGCCGTCTTGCTTTATCAGGTCTTGTAGGTTTATCTACACGCTCAATAGATGGAGATTTACGCCATTTTATTACTTTGTTTTGTATTATATCTTCTAAGAAGCTTTTTTCAGCTTTTTTCCAGATTTTTGTCATATACTTATAGGCGCACATGATCGAGTTAAACCACCTTTAAGCTAGTGAATGAGAGAAGCACTTATTCATAAATATTTACTCCATTTAAACTTTATAAAAACTCTATTCTTAGTTGATATATTATGTAATTCTTACAATTGGTATTATTACGAAAATACGTTTATAATCAATCAGTTATTGAATTGATAGTAAACAATAGAAACCTTAAAGTTATTGTTTAACTGTCAATTCAGCTATATCTCTGATCTCTATTTTACATTGTAGAGATATTTTTGATTCTCCAACTTTTAACGCTTTTTTCGCTACATCTATATATTCTTTATTAGTTTGTATCTCGATTACAGTTAATCCTTTTTTAATCCTTGCCGCTCTACTAACAGACTTTCCAAATGATCTTCTCATGCCTTCCTGTAACCGATCTGCACCAGCTGTAGCAATCATTTTATTTTCTCTTAGAACTATATGTGGGTATGGTTTTATCCATAAAGCATAGTTTTCAGTTCCAATAGTATCTTGCATTACTTTATTTGTTGCTACTCTTACAGCTTCTAGAGCATTATGGCGTATTTGGATATCTTCATTTGAGATTAACAGTACTTTACATTGAAACTTACCTTTAGTATTTCCCATTACAAATTTCGCTATTTTTGGCATTGGTTTACCTTTAATATATTTAAGTCTGACATATGGTTGGCTCTTCTGGCGGCTATAATTTCTTCCTCTCATGTTTCCGCACTGTAATAGGCTAAAATGAGATAATTATATTTAAACTGTATCCCTCAATCATCTAAGAGATGCAATGCTCTCCTTAAAGGACTTATTAAAACTGTAATTTCTCGTGGTGTCGGTGATGATCGAGTTAATATATTTCTTAATGCTTTTTCAGCTATTTTCTTTCTATGATTTGGTATTTTAGTTACTTTACATAACTGTGAATATACTTCACAAATTATATCATAATCCTCTCTTGATGCAATTTTTATTTTTTTTATGTATTTCTTTGAATAAATTTGATAGAATAATAAAGCTGCAGTATGAGAAACATTAAGCGTTGGATAAATTGGGTTAGCAGAAATGTTTACTAAGCTATCGCAATACTGTAATTCCTCATTTGTTAGACCTGTTGATTCTCTACCTAACAGTAATGCAACGATGCCCTCTCTTTTATAATACAACTCTGCTAAGTCTATAGGTGATATAGTTCTTCTGAGTAGATTATTTTTTGACTTAGCTGTAATTGCAGTAGTCCCAATCACCAATTCTGCTTTATCTATAGCTTTAAGTATATTTTCTGTCTTTTTTGCTTTTATTATAATTTCACATGCATGAGCACAATATTTTAGCGAATCATTAATTACTGTGGATTTTACATTAACAAGATGGAGATCTTGAATATCAAAATTTTTCATAACTCTTGCTATATACCCTAAATTACATCCATAAAGAATATTTACTGCTACTACTCTAAGGGTTGGCAATTTTTTCACTTTATGAGATTTTCTGAAGTATTTCCGCTCAATATTTTATATAAGTTCTTGAGTTCATCGACAGTAAATTGTCGCACTTTTTTATCTAATAAATAGTGATTATAATTGTTCCAAGTATTGTATGATGATACCATATTTTTTTTATAAAGAAGGTTTAATGCGTTTCGCATTTTCTTGTTTTTAGATGCAAAGAGCAAATTTATAAATTTCTCGAAAGTTTCTTCATATATTTTTTCTTCATTTCTTAGTTTTAGAATTATTATTCGCGAATCTACTTTTGGAGGAGGTTTGAAATAATATTTTGGGATTAAATCTGCTAACATTATTTGAGTATAATTTTGGGTTATTATACTTATACTAGTATAAAGATTAGTTCCTGGATTAGCTACTAATTTATCAGCGAATTCTTTTTGAACTAATAATACTGCTGATCGAAATGTTCTCTTTAGTAACCAGATTATTAACTTTTTTGATATTGAATAGGGTATGTTTGATAATACTTTATTAAAATATGGAGGTCTAAGATCAAGTATATCTCCATAAATCAATTCAATATTATCTTTTTCCGCTAATTTTTTTTTTAGTTTGTTGTATAATCTCTTATCTTTTTCAATAGCAATAACCTTTTTCGCTTTTTCGGCTATTAGCAGTGTTAATGTTCCTAATCCAGGTCCAACTTCTAAAACTGTATCATTTAAATTAATATCCCCGTAGCTTATTATTTTAGTTAAAATATCTTTATGAAATAAAAAATGTTGATCTAGTTTTTTTCGAGTTTTTCTTTTATGAGTTATTGAACTCTTGTAAAAATTTTGTATTTAGACTCACCCATAATCTCTTCTAATATACGTTTAGCTATTAGTCTATGAGGTTCTGATATTTTTACCCTTTCTTTTAAATCTTGAAAATTAGAAAAAAAAGATCTTTCTCGTTCCGTAATAATTTGCCACATAGATTTCTTACCAATACCTGGTAAAAGTTCTAAAGAATGCATTCTCGGTGTGATAGCCGATGATTTATTAAAGAATTCTAAAAATCTAGTTTCTTGTTTTATCACGATTCTCTCTAATATTTCCTCCAATTCTCCCTTAGCAGAAGTTGTAAGTTCATTAAAATTTATTCGACTAACAATTCTTAGGACTTTATTTCGTTGGTCTTTTCCTATATAAATTCTTTCTTGTATATCTGCTACTACTCCTGGTTTTAATTGTATTTCGAGAAGTGTGAAATATTTTTCACCTATTACTTGGGCGGTTGGGGGAGATAACATATTCATCTTATCTGTTAAAGTTCTTCTATAAGGAAGAATATCTAGTATAAATGCATACTCTTCATATATTCGATGTGATCGAAGTCCTTGAGATGGGATATGAATATTTTGTTTCTTATTATTAGTATAATAGCTCATAAATATCACTGTATAAATAATGTGTAATGAATCCTTAATTATTAGCAAATATTGGTTCAAGCAAAGTATTGTAAATAAGCATCTGCTACTCCGTCCTCATATTCGAAAAACATCTTATTTTTAGGTATATACATTTTAACTGAATAGGTTATATACTATACTGATAATTATAAATACTTTTAAAGCTGTTGTTGATAGATTTGTTTGAAAATACCTCTATAATATTCAAAAATTTATGAAAAAATTCGTTTTATTTTTGTTTTTTTGCTTTTATATTACGTTCTGATTGCTTATTCTCTTTACCTATCAGTTCAATTATCGCTTCTAATTGATCTATTAAAATCACTTTTCCTTTTACGGATAATATTGCTCTTAACTCATCAACAGATGCAGGAGCACAATTAACTACTTGAATTGCTTCTTTTTTAGATAAATCAAATTTTGTTACTAATTCCTTAACAAGTTTTTTTGTCTTTATAGTTTTAAATCTAGAAAATTTAGTTATATAATCATAGGTTCTTCTTTGTAATTCACCTAATTCTGAGTCATTTTTTTCCATTAATTCCTTTGCTTGAGAGATAGTAATTTCTTCGATATTAATGATCTTTTTAGGCATTATTAATCAGCTCTTAGAGGTTTTATATGCTCTGGGCGTAAAATCAATGTCTTTTTTATACTTTTTACTGGTACCTCTATGACGTAGCTTCTTCCTCTCTTTTCTATTATTGTAGCTATTTTCCCGTGATAACGACGGTGGGGCATTCCCTTATGAACACTAGGATCTATTTTAATACTGACTTTTTCTTCGGGTACATAATTACGTAATAACCGGTTAAGTCCTAGTTTACCTCTTTCTCTAGGCTTTTTTTTAAGTAATATACGAGTTCTAGATCGATAACCCTTTGATTTTTTGACCATAAATTAGCCCCTTCTTACTATTCCTATATAATAATAAATGGTTTCGTTATCAGTATAGTAAAAATGTTTTGTTGTATCGATTAATTAATAAAAGTATTGTTGAAGAATATTGGTAATAGGTTCTAAATTAAATGTTAAATGGTAATTTTTTCTTTAGAATACTATGTCTTCTTTTTAATCCTTTCATCATTTTTCTTGTAGTAAAATATTGTTGAATTAACTCCTTTACAATTCGTTCTGGTCTACCTGATCCCCTTGCTATTCTTTTTATTCTTGATGAACTTAATATCTTTGGATTTTCTATTTCTTCTTTAGTCATAGACTGAATAATTACTTTCCAGTCTTTCATTCTCTTTTCAGCTGATTCTAATTCTGATTCTGGTAGGTTAACTCCTCCTGGTAGCATGCTCCATACTTTTTTTAATGGTCCAAGTTTTTTTAATGATTCCATTTGTTCGTATAGGTCTCTCAGTGTAAATTTTCCTTCAGTAATTCTATGTACTTTCTCGTCTGAAATATTCATTTCAGAATCTCTAACTTTTTGCATTAGAGTTTCTAAATCTCCCATACCTAAAATTCTACTCACAAATTTAGGGGGATCAAATTGTTCTAGATCAGATTCAGATTCTCCAACTCCAATAAATTTTAAAATAGCTCCGGTTGCTGTGACTGCTGAAATAGCACCACCACCCTTAGCTGAAC
>CAZAXO010000087.1:0-8849 GCA_964489085.1 uncultured Candidatus Bathyarchaeia archaeon | reverse complement strand
GTATACTCCGAGAAACAATATTCTTGAGACAAGTCTAAGCAATTTGGGTGGAGTATTCCATGTTCCTATGACTATTCTAAATGCAACTAGAATAGATCAAAAAGAAGAATTTGAGTATTACATTGATGGAATTACAGATCATACTGCTTCAATAATTGAGGAGGTTGATAACGAAAGAATTTCAATTGCCAAAGCTATGGGTGTTAATGTTATATCGGCGAGATGGTGGTTATATCAAGCGTATGGCTCAGAGGGAGCAGACCTGTATGAAGCTATACAAAATACTCACGCCTATAAAGGAATTCAAAGTCCACAAAGTGTTAATCATAGATATATTTGGGAGGATGTTCCTACAGGTTTAGTTCCTCTCTCCTCACTGGGAAATAAACTTGATGTTGCAACTCCTATGATAAATTCTTTTATCTACCAAGCAACAGCTCTATTGAGAGAGGACTTGAATATCGACTTTTATAAGAAAGGAAGAACACTGGAGAACCTTGGATTGAGTGATATGACTATAGATGAAATAAAAGCATTTACTGAAACAGGAAATCTATCGTAAGAATTTCATACCAGTGAAAAATCTATCTTATAAATATTTAAAGACAAACTCCTTACCTATTTTGAATAGACATATTTACTGTTCCAGCTATATCTCTCAAAAGGAAAATTTAGAATCTAAGGGTGTAAGATAATAGTAGTGCAACTACTTTGAATCTCAGGTGGAGTTCAAATGAAGGCTATATTAATAGACTTTGGAAGTACTTTTACAAAAGTCATAGTTATTGATATTGATAATATCCAGATACTAAATAAGTCGACGTCTCCTTCAACAGTTAAGACAGATATTTCTATAGGACTTGAAAGAGCTCTTAAACGTATCGGATTAACAATCTCCGACTTAAAGCAGCGAAAATTCGACTATCAACTTTCATGTAGTAGTGCAGCAGGCGGATTAAGAATGGTTGCGCTTGGCTTAGTTCCCCAACTAACAGTAGAGGCTGCTAAAACAGCAGCCTTAGGCGCTGGTGCCAATGTTTTAAGCACTTATTCCTATGAGCTAACCTCTGATGAACTGCAACAAATCGAAGATCAAAGGCCTGATATAATCTTATTAGCAGGAGGTTGTGACGGCGGCGATGAAAAGACAGTGCTCCATAATGCTCAAATGCTTGCAAACAGTAAGATCTCATCAACTATAATCGTGAGTTGCAATAAGGCTATTTCAGAGAGAGTTGGAAAACTTCTTCATGATCAAGAAAAAACCATACATGTTACAGAGAATGTTATGCCAGAACTTTGGCGTTTGAACATAGAGCCTACAAAAAAGGAGATTCGACAAGTCTTTCTTGACCGGATAGTAAATGCTAAGGGTTTAGATAAAGTCAAAGAATTTATTGATATTTTAACACCTACACCATCAGCAACTATGAAGGCAGCAAAATTACTTGCACAAGGTACTAACTACCATAAAGGTATAGGTGATCTCCTCGCAATAGAAGTTGGTGGTGCAACAACAAATGTATACTCTGTCTGTGAAGGAATATCCACTCAACCAAATACCATACTCCGCGGTTTTAAGGAACCTTATATTAAGAGAACAGTTGAGGGTGATCTTGGAATGCGTTATAATGCACAGAGTATCATAAATAACATTGGAGAAAGAGAATTTAAACAAATTCTAGGTGAAGAGGAAATTGAAGATTTTGACATTTACAATAAAGTGCAGAGTCTCAGTGAGACGGTGAATTTTATCCCTAAACGCATCGAAGATCAAAAATTTGACACAGTTCTTTCACGAGTAGCTGTAAAGCTTGCAGTAAAAAGACATGCAGGATACATAACTGAAATCACTCTTCCCTCTGGAGTATCCTATATTCAAACTGGAAAAGACTTGCAGAACATTCAAACTGTTATTGGAACTGGCGGTGGAATTGCATGTGTAGAAGATCCCTATCGAGTCCTCTCTGAGGCCCTTTTCAATCCGCAAGAGAGTCTAAGCCTCAGACCTAAAAACCCTCGATTATACCTCGATAATGACTATATAATGTGGGCAATGGGGCTACTTGTAGAGGTCTCCCCAAATACTGCATACTCGCTTCTAAAACAATCAATCAATCCTATTAATAAAAATATGGATGAATAATCATGAAAGAAAGAAGAAGAAAAAAGATCATAATCGCAGGAGCCTTAGGTGAAGATGTTCATATAGCAGGTGTAATTAATTTCCTTAGATTAGCTGAGAATGAAGGATATAAAACGATTTTCTTAGGGCCCGCCGTTCCCGTGAAAACATTTATTGATGCAATGATAGAAGCTGATTCAGATCTTACTGCAGTTAGTTATCGTTTAATGCCAGAATCTGGGAAATTTCATCTCACACAATTAAAAATGGCCCTTGAAGAATCAGGATTACTTAATAGAGATAAGAAGTATATATTCGGTGGAACTCCTCCAGTAGCACAAGTAGCTAAAAAAATTGGAATTTTTGATAGGATATTTGATGGAACCGACACTATTGAGAATACGATTTCCTATCTACGTGGCCGTATAACTCCAGAGAAGAAAATAACCTATCCTACTAATATTCTTGATCGTATACATTGGAAGACACCATATCCTGTTATACGCCATCATTTAGGGTTACCCTCACTTGAAGAAACAATTACTGAAGTTGAAAAAGTTGCTAAAGCACAGGTTTTGGATGTAATTTCCTTAGCTATAGATCAAGATGCGCAGGAGAATTTCTTTCATCCAGAAAGGCAAGATCGAGGACGTAGTGGAGCTGGGGGTGTACCTGTTCGAAAGCCAGAAGACTTTGAAAGACTTTATGCTGCTTCTAGATGCGGTAATTTTCCCTTAATGAGATGCTATCAAGGAACTAGTGATCTCTTCAAAATGGCTGAAATGCTCCTAAAAACAATTAACAATTGTTTTGCGGCGATTCCCCTTTTCTGGTTCAGCAAACTCGACGGTCGCGGTCCCCTCGATTTGGAAGAAGCAATACATGAGCATCAAACTCTAATGAAATGGCATGGCGAAAGAGGAATCCCCGTAGAAGTGAATGAGCCTCATCACTTTGAATTACGTGAATCATCAGATGTAACAGCAGTTGCAGATATGTACCTCTCTGCATATAATGCAAAGAAGATGGGTGTTACAAATTTCATCTGCCCATGCATGTTTGATCTTCCTATGAGTGAAAGTTATATGATGGATTTGGCGAAACAACTTGCTAAAAAAGAGATAATTCAAGAGTTGGCGGATGAAACGTTTACTATCTATACCCAAACAAGAACGGGACTTTTAAGATATCCCGCGGACCTTGATGCTGCTAAAGGCCGATTAGCCACTTCAATAATGATGCAGATGCTTCTTAAACCAGACATTATTCATGTCGTAAGCTATATTGAGGCTGATCATGCTGCTACAGCAGATGACATCATTGAAAGCTGTAAAATAGCACGGTATATAATACAAAGCTGTCATGAAAGTATACCTGATATGTCAGGTGATCTCCGAGTTCAACAAAGAAAAACTCTTCTTCTTAATGAAGCTAAAGTCCTTCTGAATGAAATTAAGAATATGACCATAAAAGAAGAAATCGATCCATTATCAGATCCCAAAACACTTGGAAATGCTATTCGAATAGGTATCCTAGATGCACCTCATCTAAAAGGAAGTGACATTGCTCGAGGTGAAATGACTACAAAGATCATTGATGGAGCCTGTGATGTTGTAGATTCACGGACAGGCAAGCCTATATTAGAACAAAAAAGAATATCAGAGCTGCTGAAAAAATTTACTAGACCCAGCTAACTATTTAATTGCACATCTTTCATCCAGATTGTATGATATGAATAAACTAGTTAAAAGTAGTAGCTTGCATCTTCCTCAGTTTATATAGAAATGATTCTTCATCCAATTCAATATCGTCATAGGTGATCACATCATCTTTTGAGATCTTCCTAATGACTTGAACATTCTCTGCTAATCCAATAGGAAGCAAGTTCTCTTTTCTTGTGATATCTGCTTTTTCTGCAAGTCCAAATACGGTATATCCTCCTCCCCCATCTAGAATATCTTTTGAATTTAGATTTTTTTTAGCTGCTGTAATAACTTCTGCTACTGGATTTGTTGGTAACGGTGCCCCCGTAGGTTCATGATACAATGTTGCACGAATTAATGAGATTGATGCTTCAAGACCACACCAGTGATGTGGTCTAAATACGAGGGCATTTTTGCCTTTTAGTCCTATCGGGCTGCCACCCCATCCAGCACGAAAAAGATCTTTAACATCCTGATCTTCCGTTGAGACAACAAGGAAAACACCCCATCGGATATTATTCCTAATTTGTCTACCATCGGATCCTACACGAGTAGCAACATCAACAATTCCTTCACGCTCAAGGATTCCACCGTCACGTTTTAAACTTAATAGTTTAGGTAGATCCTTTATTCCTGCAAGAGGAAAATGCATTCCTCTAATATCTGGTTTTAATCCTGTAGCATTACAAACAGCAACCATCTCTACAGCACATTTAGTTGTGTCGAGAAAGGTATTATACATCTTTGGATTAAGATGAAGTCGTTTAATATCCTTGTCTGAGAAACCGAATCTTTGTAAAGCGTCATCAGGAGAGGCATGTCTCCATTCAAGCCTTGCAGCTGTTCCTTCACCTGCAGCAACTACTTTGAATCCTGACGTTACTGCCCAGTCATATAATTCAACTATTAGAGCTGGTTGATCTCCATATGCCATACTATAAACCACATTAGATTCCTTCGCGAGTTTTGCTAAAATAGGTCCAACGGTAACATCAGTTTCAACGGTAGCCATAACGATATCTTTTTTATTCTGGATTGCAGTATAGGCATGTTTAGCACCTACCTCTGGGATACCAGTAGCCTCGAGGATAACATCAACTTCACTTTCTATCAATACTTGGCTATCATCCGTTATGATAGGTACCTTCTTTTCTATGTAATGATTAGCGGTATCAGCATCATTCACTTCTTTTATAGTATTCCGTTGATAACCTGCTCTTATAAAACTCCAGATCGCTTTTTCTTTTCTTATATCCGCTATCGTGGATACAGTAATCCCAGGAATAGCTTGTATTTGGTTTATCGTCATAGAAGCGAATAATCCTGCACCTATCACTCCAACTTTAATAGGGGTATTCTTCTTCTCTCGTTCTATCAACTTAAGCCTCATTACCGAGCTCATTTTATCATCAACTTCAGCGTAAGTATTTTCCCGTTGATATTAATTTCTTTATATCTACGAATATTTTTTTGCGATTATAAAAAGATAATATTAGTTGATTCAATTTCTATCCTATTATTCTCTAAGAATTCAGCTCTAATTCTCTCCTAACTCGATAGAAATAAGGTTTTAAAGACATTTTTCAGAAATGGCGTAACCAAGTTGCTCTAAAAGATAGAATGGAATGTGTAACTAAGTTGTATTAACCTCGCTTTTGGTATTTAATTAGAATGGCAACTGTTGCAGCGGTTAATACCACCACAATACTTACTATAATGATAACTAGAAGCGTGTAATCTGTAGTCCACACGGCAATAATGTGCATAGGTTTGTCAACAGTTATAGTGGATGTTGCTTCTTTACCCGCATAGTCTCCGCTCCATCCAGCAAATACTTGTCTTGGGAGTATTCCTATACTTGGTTCAACCGATATCGTAGCAGTGGAACCATCTTCGTACCACCCTGACCCTTTCGGAGCACCATAAATAGATGAGACCTCTATATTATACTCTTTTGAATAGACAATTTTTAATACTACTGGCTTATCCATTGTAAACTCTATTGAATCACTAGTCAGCTCTTCACCGTTAAGTGTCCACTTTTCGAAAAGGAATCGCACTCCAGAGGGATCCTCGATTATGGATGGTACAGTCGGTGTAGAAATAGTTGTTCCTGATGGATACCATCCTTCTTGTGGAACAGAAGGAAGCGAGAGATCCTCAGGTTCAATAATGAAGATAAGAAGATATTCTCCTTTATATTCGAATTCATGAATCAACGCTGCTGATACTACTATAGACGGCTCATCCACTAGATACCGCTCTTCCTCACTCTCAAGCTGCTTTTCTACTACTATCGTATGAGATGAGCCCACCTCAAATTGTAAGTCTAATGTATCCTCGTTTGACATTTCACTCTTTACTACTCCATCCACTGAGAGTTGAGTTTTCAAATAAGAAGGAATACCAGTAACAAAGATCTGAACCGTGTAAAGTGCTGGTTCAGGCGGTTCTTCTGGCTTATGAATCGGCTCACCAGATCTTTCTAAGACAACATTATGAGCAGTTCCTGAACCAGATGATACAAATATCTCTCGACTATACTGCTCAAAACCCGGCTCTTCAACAGTAAGCGTATACTCACCTACAGGGAGTATCATGTCAAAGTAGCCGTTCGACATAGAAGACACTTGATTGATCAGTTCACCATTCTGCCAAGCCGCAACGTCAGCCCAAACAACTGGCATTAAAAAACCAAGATAGTTGTATCCAAGAATTTGACCATATACAATACCTCCACCATGTGGATTATAGGGTAAATCTTCTGACGTGATGGGGATAGCTAATCCAATAAGTAATAAAAAGCATAAAAATGACATCTTAAATAATTCATGATTCATATGAGGATCCCACTTATCTAGCTTGATACCATAAAGAATTCATTTGACTTATTAAACGCTATGGATTTAAAATATTCTAACAGATACGATCTATAGAATCAAAATTGATGTTTATAGAGTATACATAAATTGACTCTCCAATATTGCTAAAACCATCGGATTTAAGTTAAAATGTTATAAACGGGTTTTACGATAGTGTTCGTCATGGGAGACGAGCTACGAGTCGCATGCGGTGTATACGGCGTTCTCGATCATAGAGGAGACCCAGTGTTACCGAATATGTACTGGGGTTTAAAGTCTCTCAATCATAGAGGGCATCAATCTCATGGATTCACTACTTATGATGGAGAATTACATACTCGTAAAGGTTTGAACCTTATCCCACGTCTTAGTTTGGGCGGTATGGAGAAATGGACTAATGAGCTTCCTGGATCTGTAGGCATTGGAAACGTTAGGTACAGTACCTCTGGCGGTGTCGATGAAAAAAGTCTTCTATGCGATACTCAACCAGTTGTCGTAGAGTATCCTTCTAAAAGGTGGATAGCTCTATCTTATAATGGAAATATCGTAAATGCTTTACAATTAGAAGAAGAGGTTCAAATTAAGGAGAGTGTTAAATGTAATTGCGACTCAGCAGCTTTCTGTTGGAAGCTAATTATGGAATTAGATAATCATAGAGATGTTCCTGAAGCTGTGAAAGCGTGCATGAATGATATTGAGGGAGCATACTCAGTTGCTATATTGCTGCCAGAAAATCGACTTATAGCATTTAGAGACCCTCATGGAATACGACCCTTATGTGCTGGAGGGTCAATTGGTAAAGAAGTTTCAGCAATTGCAAGTGAGTCAATAGGATTAGAGATTAATGGATTTAAATTCGAATTTGAAGTAAATCCCGGAGAACTCATTGAAGCCTCAAGTAATGGATTTAAACGATACCCTCTTATTAGAAATGGAGGGAAACTCTGTGCTTTTGAATTCGCATATTTTGCTAGGCCTGATAGTTTTCTTGGTTCAAAATATGTATATGAAGTACGTGAAAGGTTTGGTCAAAATCTTTTCAAGGAATATTCTGATATACTGAAACGATGCGATGTAATCGCTTCTATGCCTGAAACCGCTGATGATGCTGCTTTTGGATTACATGAATCCTCTGGAATACATTGGGAGCGTGCTATCCGTAGGCATCGTTATGTTACAGAGAGAGCGTTTATAATGCTCTCAAGGGAGAGGCGAACGGTTCTTAATAAGAAGGTGAGTATCCTCGAACAAAGATTGAAGGGGAAACGTGTAGCTATTGTAGATGATAGTATTGTACGTGGTGACACTATGAGAGAAATAATAAAACGGTTACGTGGTGCTGGAGCTCGTGAAATTCATGTCTTTGTAACCTTCCCAAAAATCATAGCACCGTGTTTATACGGTGTTGATATGGCTACATATGGTGAATTAATAGGGTCATCACATACATCTGAGGAAATAGGTAGATTTCTAGGGGCTGACACAATAAACTATCAATCTATTGATGGATTAGCGAAATCTATAGACTTATCACAGGGTCAACTCTGTCTTGCATGTATTACTGGGAGGTATCCAACTTCTACCGCCCAAAAAATTGCTGACAGAATGAAGAATCTCTTTGAAAATGGAGTAAAGGAACAAAGTAGAATATATGAGGAGAAATCCATCTTTAAAAGAGGATAATATTATGGATAAAGTAGGAATACTTGTTGTATCTTATGGTGCAAGAGAAGCTGCGATGGTAGATTTATTTTTTAAAAGCGAGGAATATTCATCAAACCTTTATATAGCAGATAAACAGCGAAATCCCTTCAATGTTAAGAAAGCAAAGAATCATCAAGTTTTACCTGAATTAGATAGCCAAGCAATAGGACGATTTGCTGCTAAACACAAGAATGATATCGATTTCGCTATCATAGGACCTGAAAAACCGATCATTAATGGTATACGGGATCATCTAGAAAATGAGTTAGGTATCCCCACGATATGTCCGACGAAAGCTTATGCTCTTGAAGGAAGTAAAGTTAGACAAAGACTTCTCCTCGAAAAAGTGATGCCTTCTGTGAACGTGAAGTTTAAAGTATTTGATCAAAGTGACTATAAAAGTGAGATGGCGCTTAAAACAAGCCTCTTTATGTGGCTTGATGAACTGGATGGAAA
>CAZAXO010000086.1:0-8885 GCA_964489085.1 uncultured Candidatus Bathyarchaeia archaeon | reverse complement strand
AGTTAATAAACTGCAAAAAGAAAAAATTCCAATTAAACTCTGGCGTCACTTAGCAAAAGGCAAGTCATTATCTATAGAAAATAGGATTTTAGAACCAGACTGTTATTCAATTGTAAAGCAGAGAAAAGTAGTGTATAGTGGAGATACAAAACAATGTGAAACGTTGTTTAATGCAGCGAAAGATGCTGATCTATTGATTACAGAAGCTACCTATGCTACAAGAAAATATTATCAACATTTGGCTGAAAAACATGGTCATATGACTGTTCGCGCAGCTTGTGATATCGCACTAAACGCAAAGGTTAAACATGCTTTATTTACGCATATCTCTATGAGGCATACTATCAAAGAAATTCAAGAAGAAATTAATAAATTCATAGCAAATAAACGCGATGGTCCCTCCATCTCTGTTGGATTAAATAGAATCCTAATTCCATAACAAACTATTTAAAAAATGCCTATTCGGATAACTATTTATTATTCGTAGCATTAAAATAGTTTGCTTTATTTTTTCAGGTACATTTAATTGTTAGGATAGAGTTTACGTGCGTTTCAATGATTGAACGATAAGATATGGGAGATATGGATGGGACACACTATGGCGCATCTTGAAGAACGCATGCTCGCAAGGGAACTGGGACTCCTAGAAGCAGTTACTATTGGCATTGGAGGAGTTATTGGTGGAGCTGTTTATAGTGTTCTTGGGATAGCCTTAGATATAGCGGGTCCCGCAGTGCTTATCTCATTCATATTCTGCGCTTTTACTGCTCTCACTGTGGGATACAATTATGCGAAACTGGGAAGACGATTTCCCTCAAGTGGAGCAAGCTATGAATATATAGCTAAAGCTTTTCCGAACCTTAGAATAGTAAAAAACTTTCTAGGAATGATCTTATGGTTGGGATATCTTGTGGCTTCAAGTTTTTACAGCGTAAGTTTTGGATTATATGCAAATCATTTGATTCCACTTATCCCAGCAAAAGTTTTTAGCATAATACTTGTTGTGATTTTTCTTTCATTAAATTTAACTGGAGTAGGGAAAACTGGAAAAACACAGGATCTTATCGTGCTTATTAAAGTGGGGATTCTAATTCTCTTCATAGCCATTGGAACACCATCAGTCAATTTCATTTATTTTGAAGAGATTTTTCCTCGAGGAGTTATCAATGTCTTCTTCGCGAGCTCTCTTCTCTTCATCGGCTACGAAGGTTTCGAAATTATAGGAACTGCTGGAGAGGAACTGGAGAATCCAGAAAAAAATTTGATGCGAGCAGTTTATATTACCGTAGTTGTAGCTTCTCTATTGTATATCGGTGTGGGATTTATCGCTGCCGGATTAATTCCGTATTATTCTCTTAAAGATAGTAATGCTCCCCTAGCCGAACTTGCAAACATTGTTCTCGGACGATGGGGAAGCGTAATTCTCGGTTTTGGAGCATTGTTTTCAACATCTTCAGCATTAAACGCTTCTCTCTTCGGTTCATCACGACTCGCCTATGCGATGGCGAAAGAAGGTTTATTGCCTTCTTTCTTCGCTAAATTGAGTAAAAAGACGAAAGTTCCATATATAGGATTAATCGTTGCAAGTAGTTTAATCCTTTTTCTCGCATTACTCGGAGTCGTAAAAAGCTTATCAGCTCTAGCTAGCCTTATCTTTTTAATCGTATTCTTTATGGTTAGCTTCTCAAATTTTAAACTTAGAAATGTGACAAAAGCAAATATAGTTTTTCCATGTCTGGCAATGATTTTATGTATATACTTTATCCTATTCGTTGATATCATAGCATGGATTCAATTTCTTGCTGCGATTACTATTGTATCGGTCATCTATTTAGTAAGGGTTAGAAGTAGCTAAGTATTTATGAAGATAATTACTTATAGATGATAGCTACTGCACAAGGAGCTTTACGGGCGATATACGACGCTTTATCTCCAATTATCCTTTTAAACGGTCCTGGTTTTTCACGTTCTCCAAGAATTATTATATCATAGGGGTATCTTTTAGCGAATTTCACTAATGCTTTCTCAACAGTTCTTCCTACTACAATGTGAGGTGTTATTGGCCGTGCAATTCTATTACTGAGTTCACCTATCTCTTTAAGAACTTGATGCTCCTCATCCCGATAAGCTTCATCTTCTGCTGCTATCATAGGAATTGTTTGCGGTAATGTTATTATGTGAAGAGCAGCGATCAGAAAATTTCGTGATGTTGCACTACTAGTTAACATAGCAGCTAGTTTCATGGCAGCCCTATCTTCCTCAAGGTTCCTAATCGGAATTAAAATGTTTTGAATAGCTAACTGTTCACCATTTAAAGTCGTAATGGGAGATGTTACAGCGATTAATGGTTTTTTTGATTTTCTAATAAGAGAGGATGAAACACTTCCAAATAGTTCTTCTCGTAGTCTTCTCTTTCCTCCTATTATAATAAGATCAAAGCAATCTTCACAATCAAGGATTATTTTGGCGGCTTCTCCTGTAACCTCTTCTACATTAAGTTTTACATGTAATTGATCAACATATCGAAATGCAACTTCTTTCAATTTCTTAAAAATTGATTCTTTTCTATGTGAATCTTCTTTTACATGGAGGATATGTATACGCGCATTGCTGCATTCAGCCATATAAAGTGCTAACATCAGCGCTTCCAACTCTCCTGGAAAGCCTTCTAGAGAGAGGATTATACTGTCAAGACCGATATAGGTTCCCCATTCATCAGAGAAGAGAAAACTCATTAAGATCCACCGTATGCGATAAGGGTGATAATATCGTATGGATATATACTATGTTGAGAGCATAGTAATTAAAGATATCTGGAATTTGTATATCGTAAATAGAATGTGTGAATTCGCTAGCTATTAGTATAAGGATAGTATTGGGGTAAATGAATAAAGATTTAAAATAGAACGATTAACTATGGGTGAGTGATCTTATAATGCCATATGGTTATTTTGGTAAGTTATTACGAGTTAATCTCTCGACGAAAGATATAGCAATTGAAACTCAACCTGAAATTTTTTATCGCCGTTACTTTGGAGGAGAAGCACTCATTGCTTATTACTTGTTAAAAGAGTTAAAACCGGGTATTGATCCATTAGGATCTGAGAACCTACTAATATTCGCTCCGGGAATTCTAACGGGTCACCCTTTTTGCGGTTCTGGAAGAAATGCCGTCGGAGCTAAATCTCCACTAACAGGAGGATTCGGTACTTCTGAAGTTGGTGGGTATTGGGGTTCTGAACTAAAAAAAACAGGATACGATGCGATTCTCGTTGAAGGATGCGCCCAGATCCCATCTTATTTATGGATTCATAATGAAGATGTTGAAATTAGAGATGCGAGTAACCTCTGGGGTAAAGAAACAGGTGATGTCGAGGAAGAGTTGAAAAACGATTTAGATGCCAGTATCCGTGTAACGCAAATAGGACCAGCAGGGGAGCAAATGGTTCGATATGCATGTATTATTAATGATCTTTCACATGCTGCAGGGCGAACAGGTATGGGAGCGGTTATGGGATCTAAGAAACTTAAAGCAATTGCAGTTGAAGGAGAGGAAACGCCGCCCATGGCAAAACCGGAAAAAGTTAGAGAGAAAGCAAAGAAGATAGCGAGTAATCCCAATACAATGTTGACTCTTGATATGACACAACAACAGTTGCACAAAGGTGGTACAGGGAGCATTGTAACGAGCTTAAGTGCCGCAGGTGGTTTACCGACCAGAAACTTTACACAAGGATCTTTTGAAGGTGCTGAAGAGATTTCTGGTGAAAAGATGGAAGAAACAATATTAATTGGGAGACATACCTGTTATGCATGTTCTATTCAATGCAAAAGAACAGTGAAAGTAGATACTCCCTATTCTGTTGATCCAAAGTATGGAGGACCAGAATATGAAACCTTAGCATCTTTTGGATCAAACTGTGGAATAAGTGACTTAAAGGCTATAGCAAAGTGTCATGAGATTTGTAATGCGAATGGATTAGATACTATTTCAACCGGTGTAGCTATCTCCTTTGCTATGGAATGCTATCTTAAAGGAATTCTAACCAAAAAAGATACAGACGGTCGAGATCTCTCCTTCGGTAATACAGAATCGCTACTCCATATTTTAAAAAATATTGTTGAGAGAAAAGGATTAGGATTTCTCTTAGGAGAGGGAGTAAAAAGAGCTTCCAAGAAACTTGGGAAAGATGCTGAGGAATATGCTATTCATGTGAAAGGACAAGAGCTTCCGATGCATGAGCCACGGTTTAAAAAAGGATTAGGAATAGGATATGCTGTTTCACCTACAGGTGCGGACCACTGTCATAATATGCATGATCCTATATTCACTGGATGGGGTAACTATATGAAAGAGATGCAAACCTTAGGAGTCTTAGAGCCGATTCCTCTCACAACTTTAAATCCAGAGAAGATGAGATTGCTTGCTTATGGTACCTCCTTTCGACGATTCACCAACTGCGCTGTAATATGTTACTTTACACCCTGGTTTTATTCGAATACACCATTACTGGTTAATGATATCACAGGATGGAATACGTCAATTTGGGAACTCATGAAGATCGCAGAGAGAGCCGCTACATTAGCAAGAATCTTCAATATTAGAGAGAATTTTAGTGTAGATGATGATGTTCTACCACAACGGATATCTCAACCATTCAATAAAGGTTCTACTGCGGGAGAACAGTTAACCAGTAGGGAAATAGATAAAATGAAAAAAATTTATTATGGCATTATGGGATGGAATGAAGAGGGTATACCAACCTATGGAAAAATAATTGAATTAGACATAGGATGGGCAGCGAAATATCTACCGTCCACTATCTCAACGTAACTTAGTTATCAGATTATCACCTTATTTAATACAATTAAGTTACAGGTATAATGGTCCAAGTTCACTACACACTCTAAAATCATCTCCATTATATCGATCCCACATGGTTGGTCTGAAAATATCTTTTGAAGAAATATTATGCAGATCAATGGGGATATGAAGCATCGCATTCAAAGTTATTAGATCTGCACCAATATGACCGAACGAATTTCCATCATGGTTAGGACCAATCTTCGATATATACTCGAATGAAGACATATCACGGGGAACCCAAAACATTTCTGGCCAAGTTTCATCTGTAACTTTATTTACATGATCAGCAACTTTTTGAGATAATTCAACTGTTTCACCTTCAACTATCGAACAAGTCAAGGTATTACCAACCACATTGTATCGATATGCGGTAATAGGAATACCTCCAGGAGTACGAAAACTGCTGGATAAACCATCGCCACGAAAATACTCCAGTACTGCGCCACAATATCTAGTAGCTTTAATCGCTTTCTCTATAAGAGTATGTTGTAGATCTTTATTACTCCGAATCAAAGAGGAAACCTGATAAATTGGTGTATTAACTTTTAATGAAGAGAGCTTAAACACGTTTACAGCATAATCAAGTGCAGCAGCACCAGAATTACGTTTATCAATAAATCCACGCGGAATAACATTCTTAATTTTTACTCCAAGTGCTTTTTCTATACTCTCTGGAGTCCAATTTGTTCTAATATCAGAGAAAAGTTGTGGCAATCCTGACATAAGATGCGCTATTAACATACCGATACCGTTTTTACAGTCATTTTCAGTTGCAACAATAAAAGGTGGTCGATACCCATTCCAGTCAAAGGTACTATTCAAGATGGATTCAGCTAGATCGAAGTTAGGGTAGAGATCAGTCCAAGCACGTTGCCCTTGAGTTCCAGCAACGATGGCGTTATATCCTTGCGCTTGTTCGACATCAGCTTGGAATCCCTGATTATGTCCAATCTTCGCATCTGCAAGACGTTTATTTCCCACCATCATATCCCTTACGACTAAAGTCATGCAAATAGATTCTCTTAAGAGATCCTCATCACAATACGGTTTTTCACCTGTATTATATCGAATCTTAAATTTTTTCTTCATAAATTGGAAAGCTTTCTCTAGTTCTTCGTGATCATAAAATCCTTGTTCTATTCTACCTCGTACTGCAACCATATCAACAGAAACTGTTCCCATACCAAAATAGTGTAGAAGAATATTACGTCGAACATCAGAACCAATGATTCCCATCGAAACACCACCGATGGAAAGATAATTCTTGCCACGCATTTCTGCTACTGCTGCTGCACAACGGGTAAAACGAAGAAGTCGCTCAGCTACATAGGAAGAAAATTCTTCTTCCTCATTTTCAAGATCAGAATTATAGATTGAGAAGATTGGTCTTTTCTTCTCATCCATGGCAGCACAGAAGGCTTTCAACCAAACTGCTCCTGGCCGATTGGTTTGATTAAGACCATAAGCTGCTTGCTGCCATTCAGAACTGCCTATCCCCTGACATGCAGACATGAGTTCATCGCTGTAAGCCCATGAACGACTTATCCAAATATTAGCACTTACACCTTTCGTAGTATAATATTCTTGAGCGAGTGCTCCACTTCTTGCTCCATAAACAATCTCAGGTGGGATAACAACTTGAATAGGTGTCCCATCGGGAAGAAAAACATGATCAGTTAAAAGATCATAGACTTTCTCAACCATATTCCAAGTTTCAGCAATATTATCTTCATAAGCTCCTGTACGACCATCAACCACAGGTGTTAAAGCAACTGTTGGGATATGTCCAATGATTTTTCTTCGAGAAGATTCAAATTTCCTTTTCCTAGTTTTTAACTCTATAAAATCAGGACGAGATATATCAACCATTTATCACAAACACCTGTATGCTTAACGATAAGAGTATTTGTTAAGCTAGAGTATTAATATTTATACCTAAGAGATGTTTAAATTCAGAAAGTATATAGCTAAGAAGGAAAAAAATAACTTACAATGTTTTGATGAATCTATCATCTAAACACTTTTTTTACCTAGAAATTTTTCCGGTGGAGCATAATGAAATCTTATGGAATTTAATCTTAAGGGACAGTACTCACAAAACTTTGGCTGATCCTCTATCCTTAATAATTTACCGAATTGATCTAGGACTTTACAATCGAAAATTTTGTTGGAAGCATCCTTTAAACTATAAACGCATTCCACCATTGGAATGAGACTCCTTACTACCACTAAATCAGTTACAATTCATTTAATGATGTTATACTAATAAAATAAATTTACAACCTATGATAGTGTTCAGTCTTAATCAGGTTATGAAAAAGGTAAAAAGTAAAAAACAAAAAAAAGGAAAGAAGTTATTATCTTTAAAACAGAGCAGCTATAAGAGTTTCAACACCTGCAACAACAACTGTAGCGACTGCGATTACAACAGATGCCATGACTATACCTACAGCAATATTTCCTTTCTTCAATTCCGCAAAATCATCCATATTCTTTGTAAGTCTACTCATCACAGACAGGGCAACATACTGCATGGCCATCGCTAAAGATAAAGAGATAATAAGTTGTACAAACCCAATAATAATTGCTAGAATATCCCATTGCATGAACAACCCTGAAATACCGGGAGCGACGATTGTTGCTACAGATATGAAAATACCCGCCATTAGAATAGCAACTGCATTATTACCTTTTGAAATCTCATCCCATTCATCGAGGTCCCCTGTTATTTTTCCAAGTACCGACGATGCTAAGTATAATGCTACTACCGCAAATACTATTCCTAGAATCAATCTTACAAAAGCTAGTCCTATCAGAGCAAGATTTGCCATTTTTTAATCCTCATTCAATTGTAAAGAATTTAAGTTACTTATAAAATTTTTTAAATTCAGAAAATCGAAGCATGATTACAATAATAATAGAAAAGTCGAGGTTAATGCGTTTAATACAACTTAAAGATATTAAGGAAGCAGAACACATTATAGTTGAATTATCACCAGTAGAATTCGTCTAAAAAAAACATAAATAATAAGGGTATAGTCCCAAATAAGAAACATAACAAATTTAATAAAAAGGTATTTCGCATTCTCCTTATCAAAAGAAATTTAAGACGAATCCCCACATGAAAAGAGAAAAAAACCATAATTGGAATATCAAGATATGTGTGAAGCCATCCACCCCAAAAACGACTTAGAAAACCACGAGTTATCATATAACCTGAAATCATCATCACTAAAAATAATAACCAAAGAATCCAAGTCATCAATCGGTCTAATGTGGTAAGGAACTTATTAACATTCAAATTACGTAATCAACTCAATTTAGATACTAAGCACGACTTAATGTAAAACAGGTGTTAAATTGCTCACTATTAATTTATCTTTTAACAATGACTTGCAGATAAGTATAACTTACCAATACTATTTGAACAAGCATATCATTTTCTTCTTACGTAACCAAATACTTTAAGTTGAATATAAAGGTGGTATTATGAAGTGATTTCATTGAGAGAGATGAAGCTATTCACAGCTGGGCCTGTTGCTTGTTATCCAGAAGTTTTAGAAGAAATGAAACATCAAATGTTTAGTCACCGAAGCGTAGAATATAAAGAATTACATAGAGAAACAATAGAAAGAACTCAAAGATTCTTAGAAACTAATGAAGAAATTTTTCTGTTCTCAAGTTCGGGAACTGGGATGATGGAGGCATCTATAAGAAACTGTGTTAATAAAAAGGTACTCTGCTGTATTAATGGAGACTTTGGAAAACGCTATTGTAAAGTTGCTGAAGCAAATGGCAAGATTGTTGAGAAGCTTGAAGCGGAACTGGGCAAACCAATCAACGCGGATCTGTTAGATGAGAAATTGAAACGTTCCCCAGATGTAGAAGCTGTTTCTATTATCTTCAATGAAACCAGTGTTGGTTTATTAAATCCTTTACCAAAATTAGCGGAAATAGTTAAAAATCATGGAAAATTGCTCTTTGTTGATGCTGTTAGCGCAATGGGAGGAGTTGAAAT
>CAZAXO010000085.1:0-8899 GCA_964489085.1 uncultured Candidatus Bathyarchaeia archaeon | reverse complement strand
AGACCAGTGCATATCTTTATGCTCTTATTACAATATTATTTTGGGCAACGATCGCATCAGCATTTAAGATTACACTGAGATATCTTGATTTTATCCATTTAGTATTCTACTCCTCTGCAACTTCAATTATGATTCTTTTTATGATATTATTGAGTCAAAATAAAATGAGCATGTTAAAAGAATATTCGAAAAAAGATTACATCTATTCTGCGATGCTAGGGTTTCTTAATCCCTTCTTCTACTATCTGATTCTATTCAAAGCATATGAACTATTACGAGCACAAGAAGCTCAACCATTAAATCAGATATGGGGCGTAGTCTTACCGATATTATCGATTATTCTTTTAAAACAAAAGATAAGACTAGCCAATATTCTAGCTATTCTAATCAGTTTCTTTGGTGTATTTATTATCGCTACACAAGGAAACATCTTAAGGTTTAGTTTTACAAATCCATTAGGAGTATTTCTCGCGTTATTCAGCGCAGCTATTTGGGCACTATTTTGGATCTATAATTTAAGAGATCAAAGTGATGAAGTTACAAAATTATTTTTAAACTTCATGTTTGGATTTATCTATATCGTATTAGCCTCATTAATACTGTCAGTAATATTACCTGAAAAATTTGAGTGGATAATATTACCTGATGTTTATGGTTTTCTTGGTGCTATTTATGTAGGAGTATTTGAAATGGGGATTGCTTTCATATTTTGGTTAAAAGCATTAAAGTTATCTGAGAATACAGCCCAAATAAGCAACTTGGTCTTTCTCGTACCCTTTCTCTCATTAATAGTTATTCACATTACTGTTGGAGAACAAATCCTGCTTTCAACAATTTTCGGTCTAATCTTTATTGTAACAGGAATTATTCTACAACAGTATATTAAACGCCCAGCTATTAGATAGCTAGCTAGATAATGGCAATTACTTTGAGGATACTCTCTCCCAAATGATTAATAATATATTTTTTAAGTAATGATGTAAAATAGTTATTAGTGGCATATATGATAAAGTATAAATTTTTAGTCACTTTTAATTATTTTACCAAAGAAGCCCAAGAAATATTGAATGATCATCTAGTGGATGTGAAATCAATCGGCCGGTTTCGTACAGAAGAAGAGATGGCTGAGATAATTGATGGATATGATGCTCTATTGGCTGATGGAGATACTATTACAGAAAAAGTTATTGAAAAAGCTGACCATTTAAAAGTGATCAGTCATTTAGGAGTAGGATACGACAACATCGATGTTAATGCGGCAACTAAGAAGGGAGTAGGAGTGACTTTCTGCCCTGAAGCACCGTCTGAATCGGTAGCGGATTTTACGTGGGGATTAATACTAGCATGTGTGCGAAAGATACCACAAGCAGATAATTATGTAAAAGAAAAAAAATGGGATTTTAATAAATTTATTTCGGTAGATGTATGTGGAAAAACTCTTGGAGTATTAGGAGCTGGGCGAATCGGTTCAAGAGTTATAAGAAGAGCAAAAGGTTTTGATATGAAGGTTCTATATCACCAGAGGCATCGAAATCGTTTAATAGAAAAAACATTTGATGCTAAATACGTACCTATAAATGAATTGTTAAGAAAATCGGATATCATTAGTATTAATATACCCTCTACAAATGAGACTAGAGGAATCCTCGGTAAAAAAGAATTAAATATGATGAAAAATGAGGCTTTCTTAGTGAATACATCTAGAGGCGCTGTAGTAGACGAAAACGCACTTTACATAGCTCTCAAAACAAAGAAAATTGCAGGGGCTGGCCTAGATGTGTTAACTATTGAACCTCCTCTAAAAAATAATCCTCTTTTTTCATTGGAGAATATAGTTATCACCCCCCATATTGCAGCAGCAACAAATGACGCTCTTATTCGATTAAACATTACTATAGCAAATGATGCATTAGCTTTCTTGAATGGTAAGAAACCCCAATATATTTTAAATCCCGAAGTGATGGAAACGATTTAGCTAAACATATTGTCTATAGAAAATGGATACCTTAATACTTGTTCAACAGTTTAAAAAGTCGTTAATCACTCAACTCTCTAATTATTAGAAACGTTTTCATTTTTTCCAGTAGTAATTTTTCTATTTTTTTTAGTTTCCATCGATTTTAGTAATAGAGCTATCTATGAATTATACCTGATACATTCCATTAAATTTAGTAGGCTTGTTTAGCAATCGTATTAGATAATTTTTATAATGTACGGTTAATTAAAAAGAAATTCTCTCTTGTAGCTAGATATACCTAAAGGTACTGTTTTTTAATAGAGCTACAAATTTTTATAAGCGTATTAGTAAAGTTCTAATATATGACTGTAAATATAGATTTGTCGGAATATCATCTTATCGATCATCACTGCCACCCTTTTGAAGAATCTACAAAAAAGCTAAGTAAAGATGAGTTTGTTTTCATAGCGGATTACCTTGCCGGTTTTACAGATCCTGGATTTCAAATACCAACCGGTGTATTAGAGAGATCTGAAAAGGTTCAAGGAATAGAAAAACAAGAACTAGAGAATAAATACAAAATTTCCTCAATACAGAAGGAATTAAGTTATCATGCCCAAAACCTAGTCCTTCATAAAAGAATGATGCGAGAACTATCTCGCTTTTTAAATTGTTCTCCAACACCTAAAGATATCGTTCAGGCAAGAAATATTAAATCAGCTAACTATCCTCAATATATTAAAGAATTATTTGATAATGCAAAGATAGATGGATTAAACGTTGATGACGGATACTCAGAATTAGCTGTAAGATTAGCTCTTCCTACTATCGACTTAGAAAAATTTAAGGAATATGTTCCAGTTAATATATGGCGTACAACAAGGGTTGAACCATTATTTCAAAAAGTTTTAGATAGATCAGTAGATTTTAACGAGATGGAGTCTGAATTTCTAAACTTACTTGAATATTCTGTGCAGAAATTAGGAGCAATATGCTTTAAATGTGTAATCGCTTACCGTTCAGGACTCAAAATACAAAAAACAGAGCGGAGAGATGCTGAAAAAGATTTTAAACTATATAAATCTACTAAGACTGGGGGTATAGTAAAAGGAGAAAAAGCTCTAAAACATTTACGTAATTACATGATTTGGCATGCTATTAAAAAATCCATAGATTTGAATGTGCCATTTCTATTTCATACGGGAGTAGGAGATCGAGATATTGTAATTAATGAGTGTAATCCTTCTTGCCTCTGGAATTTACTGCTTGATGATGAACTTCATCACGCTAAGATCGTTCTGGTACATGTGGGCTATCCTTTTATTTCTGAATCCGCTTATTTGACTGCAGTGTTTCCAAATGTATATCTCGATTTATCTGTATTAATTCCTCTCGGTCAAGTTAATCCAGATCGTATCACAGAAGTCTTGGAGATGGCGCCTTTGACGAAAGTTATGTATGGTTCCGATGTTCATTTACCGGATATCTACTGGCTATCTGCAATAATAGGGAAAAAAATGTTAGGGCAAGCTCTCACACAAATTGTAGATGCAGAGGTCATAACGGAAGATGAAGCCTATAAGGCTGCGCAATTAATTCTTAAAGATAATTTCAAACGCTTCTATAAAATATGAAAATAAGGTTGAAAAGATGTCCTTTAAAAATGGAATGGTGTCGAGTATACATCCCCTTGCATCAAAAGCTGGTATCGAAGTACTAAAGAAAGGAGGAAACGCTATTGACGCTGCTGTAGCTACATCAGCTATTATGGGTGTAGTAGCCCCTCAATACTCAGGTCTAGGAGGTGGCGGTTTCATTTTAATCCACTCTTCCCAAACTGATGAAACCATAGCTATTGATTGTAGGGAAGTTGCTCCTTTAAGATCTGATGCTCAACTATTCAAGAAAATTGAGGGGATGGAATCCCAACACTCATTAGGCGCTGGTGAAGTAGCTGAAAATGCGAATCGGTTAGGATATAAAGCAATAGGTATTCCCGGAAACCTAGCTGGGCTTTCACTTGCATTAGATAAATATGGAACTATGACGTTCAAAGAATTACTAGGTCAGGCTATCAACCTTGCTGATAAGGGTTTTCCAGTAAGTAGAAGACTCGCAGAGATTTTCAGAGATAATATTGATGACGCTTTTATCAAAGCAAAACGTTTCTCCTCAACAAGTAAAATTTACCTAAAAGATGAAAACATATACACTGTTAATGAAAAGATAGTAAATAAAGATCTTGCAAGATCACTTAATAAAATAGCAGAGCAAGGTCCCAGCGTTTTCTATACTGGAGAGATAGCTCAAATTATTACTGATGAAATGGAAAAACATGGAGGATTAATTACGAAAGAGGATTTGCAAAACTACTGTCCGATAATAAGGGAACCCTGTAAAGGTACCTATAAAGAATATCAAATATTCACGATGCCTCCACCAGGAGGGGGCGCCACAATCATTGAGATATTGAATATTCTTGAAGAATTCAATCTGAAAAAATTAGGGCATAATACACTAGAATCTTTACATATCATCTCCGAAGCAATGATGCAAGGTTTCACTGATAAAGGTAAATATATAACAGATCCAGAATTCAATAAGTTACCCTATGAACAGTTATTATCTAAGAAGTATGCAAAAGGAAAAGCTAAAAATATAAAATTTGAAATGAGTTCAAGTATTTTAAATACTATAAATACACCAAGCGATAAAGGTGAAACTGTTCACTTCTCGGTCATTGATAAAAATTTAAATGTTGTAGCTATGACTGAATCGATAGAGTGCTTTTTTGGCTCAGGAGTCGTTATAGAGAATACGGGTATACTCATGAATGATCAAATGCATGATTTCGATCCTAAACCGGGGAGTTCAAATTCAATAGTACCTGGGAAAAGACCGCCGAGTAGCATGAGCCCAACGATAATCCTAAAAGACGATAAACCATTTTTAGCACTAGGAGGAGCGGGAGGACCGAGAATTATCTCTTCCTCGATAGCAGTTATAACTAATATAATTGACTATGAAATGAAAGTAAAAGATGCGTTAAGCGTTCCGAGGATTCATGCTATGAATGGGGAGATTAGTATTGACCCGTCATTACCAGGAGATAAACAGAAACCTCTGGAAAAGCTAGGTCATAAAGTAACTATTAAGAACGTTTCAGGAGATGAATGGTGGTATTTTGGTGCTATTCAGGCAATTATGTTTAACAATAGAACAGGAGATATTTATGGTGCAGCAGACCCTCGAAGAGACGGTGAAGCAATTGGATACTAAACTATCTATCATTATGAGTATGTTAATAACATCTAAACCTGAAAATTAAAAAAAAGTTAGGTGACATTATTTTTAAACATGAATTTGGGTGAATGAGGTTAGAAAAAAGATAATTTATCATCTTGAATCTTTCCCGATTCTACATCTTTGATGGCTTCCTCTAAAATGTTTAAACCTTTTTGAGCGAGGCTTTCTGATATAATCAGAGGTGGCGTTATTTCAATCACATTAGAATGTATTCCTACACTAGTGACAATTAGTCCCAGTTCCCATGCTCTATAACATATTTTTAATGCTTCTATGGGTGCAGGTTCTTTTGTTTTCCTATTCTTAACAAGTTCTAATCCAATAATTAATCCTTTACCTCTAACATCACCTATAATACTATGTTCCTCTTGGACTTCTTTAAGTCTTTTTAACATATATCTTCCCTGTTTCTCTGCATTATTAGGTAATTTTTCGTTCTCTAAAATTTCTATAGTAGCTAATGAAGCAGCACATGAAACAGGATGACCAGATAATGTGAATGCATGAGCCCCCATAATATCTGTAATCTCTGCAGGCGCAATTACTGCACTTAAAGGCATTCCTGAAGCTATAGATTTCCCTAAAACAAATATATCTGCGTTTACACCTTCATGTTCCACTGCGAACATTCTACCCGTTCTTCCAAATCCAACCTTAACTTCATCGGTAACTAAAAGCATGTTATATTTTTTGCAGAGGCTTGCAAGTTTTTTATAATATCCCTGTGGAGGGACGATTTCCCCTCCGTCGCTAGCTACCGGCTCGAATATTAAGGATGAGGTATCTTCTGGAGGACATATCGTGGTGAAGATATGTTCTTCTATGAAATCTACACAATAGAAGCTGCAATCAGGATAAGATAATTTAAAGGGACAACGATAACAGTACGCATAGGGAACTTTAGTAACGTTTGGAAATCCTATGATCTTGCTTAAACCTTTCATCCCTGATAATGAGTAGGCACCCATATTCGTTCCATGATAACCTCCTAGAAAGGAGATGATTCTAGGTCGCTTTGTAGATAAGGGCAGTAACTTATACACACAGTCACAAGCATCAGAGCCCGAAAATCCAAATATCACTTTTCGTTTCCAGGTTTTACTAGGTAGTATTTCTATCAATTTTTCTGCAAGTTGAACTGAAATGGGATGGGAGCTACTCCAGAGCCCCAGTGCGGTTATCTTCTCGAACTGGTTCTGGATTACGTTTAGGATTTTTTGATGGCAAAATCCAGTGCCGGCTACGGTTCCTTGTGCACTGAAATCGATATAGTCATTGCCGTCGACGTCAGTTAGTATAGCGCCTTGAGCATGTTCCACTACTAAAGGGTAAGGCGCTATTAATGGACGAGGACAGCCTGCTAAGCCTAAAACATCTTTTTCTCTTTTCAGGATTTCCAATGATTTAGGTATTTTTTTCATAATTTATATTCTTCTTATCCAGTGATAAACATATATCTATGAAGTTTTTTCTCATCGAAGATTAGTATGACTCCTCGAAGTATACCTTCAGCGTACTCACTACCCGGATTAAACAAAATTGTTCTACCTATCTTAGTGGTTCCTGACGATTCATGGATATGTCCATGTAATCCTAGAAAGGGCTGATACTTTTCGATAGCATCATGTACCGCTGTACTTCCTACAGGAACCATCTTAAATCCACCTGTCTCTATACGCGGTTTAAGTGTTTCATCTAATTCAGGTGCGAGATCAAGTTGACTATTATATGGAGGACAATGAAGTTGGAAGATACAGTTGTTCATATTTTTTACCTTCGATGTCATCGATTCGATTTTTTTTGTCAACTCTTCTTCTGGGATATCACGTGGAGCCTTCCAAGGGGAGATGTTACTATACCCTGTACTAATCATTTCATGATTTTCATCCAACCAAATAACTTTTCCTTCAGGATTTACGATGAATTCACTAGTATTAAAGACTGTATCTACTTCAAGTCTATCATCGTTACCAGGCATAATGTAGCATTTTATACCCTTATCCTTTATGGTTTCAGCTATCTTAATCCATTCCTTCAACCTTTCAGTCATCATTTTTGAAAAAAGTTCATTAACCTTAGATTTATTAGAATTTAATTCGTTCATTTCATTTGGATTTGTATGAAAAGGGTAATAACCAATAAATTTTGATTTCTCCTCTAATTTTTTGAGCTCCTCACTGTTTTTCGTATGGAATTCTTCATCAGGAAAAATGATCTTGAACGATCCATCAGGGTGCTCAACTATGGGAGTGATAATTTTTCCTGTCAGATCTCCTCCCATAATTATTACATTAGCTTTGTAAACTAATCCAGCATTTAAGAATTTTCTAAAAACTCTTTCTGATCCATGTACATCTGTAGAAAAGAATATTCTAGTCATTGTCATTTTCTTCATCTCCACGTTATTCTAGTATAATCTATTTTTTGAATTTTAATAAAAAGAAAGGAGGGGAAAAAGGACTTATAGAGGTGGGACTTCTTTGTATGCTATACTTAAGTCTAATCCTCGAGATTTGTTATATAGATATGATGCTATAAAGTATATTGCAGCTATGATTATAATGCCTGCAACAGCCATTAGATATTGGGGTGATATGGGCATCCCTGTAAGAGCTGGTTGTACTGATGCGATCATTATGATTGGCTGAGTAATGACTACGATAAGGCCGAAAATGGAGATTAATGGAATAGAGCCGATTTTCTTTCGTACAATTGGAGGTGCAGCGTTGAAGATCTCTTTCTTTCTATAGGGGAGTAGTAAAGCGGAGAGCCCTCCAAACCATGCTACAATTGCGTATAATAATGGTTGATATGCAGCAAATGAGAGTGCTTGGGTATAGAAGCTAAGGAATACGCATATAATACCTACGATACTAGTAATTATTGTTACTTTCCATGGCACTTTAAAACGTGCACTAACGCTACTGAGTGATGGTGGTATGATTTGATCGAAAGACCAGGCGAACATTATGTGGGTACATGTTAGATATACTTGTATCATACATAAGATTATTGTTAATGAGAAAGCTAGGTTTACTAATGCTACTATGATCGGTTGTGAGGTTGCAATATAAATAAGAAAATGAGCGTAGGGGAGCCACTCAAGTGGATATGATTCATCTCCTATCATACCGAGATAAGCTAATGAATGTTGGAAATCGAAACCGACCGTCATATATATAGCAGAATAATATACTACTAGTATTATTAGAAATAGAGTGATTGACCCAAGAATAGCATATAATTGTGATTTTTCTGGACGTTTTACTTCACCTCCAAGATACGATGAGAATACGAAACCTTGAAAGTTGAGTACACTATAGAACATGCCCCACACGAGGGCTCCTGTAAGTATTGTTGCAGGGTAGCCTAATTCTCTTGCACGTGAAATTATTGTAGAGGGATCTACCCCTGTAAGTTCAATGAATCGCATTTCAATACCTCTAGATCCAACAGCAAACAATGTAATGATGAAAGCGATGTATCCAGCAAATATTATAGCAGTTAAACCCCATGAAACCTTAATAGTTGTTTTCATTCCTACCAATATTAGAATGGTCAATACGAGTATCAAAGCAATACTAGAAACCACAGCTACCTCGGTAGAGACGTAAGCCATTGACAAAAGACCAGGAT
>CAZAXO010000084.1:0-8933 GCA_964489085.1 uncultured Candidatus Bathyarchaeia archaeon | reverse complement strand
GGATGTATCCGCTGCGAATCAGAAGGAGTCTGTTCGAAGGGGCTTCATCCTCATTCCATGATTATGAATGCGTCAAAGTCAAAGATTAAAAATGAGAACTATAAGATTCGTGTCGGAAGAGGTCCTATTCAAGACGTAGAAATCAGATCAGTAGGTGGGCCAATAGTCATGGGTGAAATTCCAGGAGTAATAGGTATAGTCGGATGCTCCAACTATCCAGGAAGCTCAAAAGATGTAGCACTTATCACAGAGGAATTTCTAAAACGACGCTTCATTGTAACAGCCACTGGTTGCGCAGCTATGAATATGGCAATGTATAAGAATGAAGATGGGCAGTCACTCTACGAAGCCTATTCAGGAGAATTCGATGCAAGTGGACTTGTGAATTGCGGATCTTGCGTCTCTAATTCTCATATATCAGGAGCAGCAATTAAAATTGCGAGTATATTCGCTAAAAGAAAATTAAACTCGAATTACGAGGAGATAGCTGATTATATTCATAATAGAGTTGGCGCAGTTGGTATAGCGTGGGGAGCCATGTCACAGAAAGCTTCATCCATCGCGAGTGGCTTCTGGAGGTTAGGAATACCTGTGATAGTAGGACCCCATGGTGCAAAATATAGGAGAATGCTTTTAGGGAGAAAAGAGAATGATGAAGACTGGAATACAATAGATACTAGAACAGGTGAAGAGATAAATACTGGTCCAACACCCGAGCATCTCTTCGTTACAGCTGAGACAAAAGAGGAAGCTATGGTTTTAGTACCCAAACTATGTATGAGACCCAACGATACAACAAAAGGGAGATCTATTAAACTGAACCATTACATAGATTTATATAAAAAATTCTATGGCAAAATACCTGATGATATTCACTTATTCATACGAACAAAAGCTGATATTCCCATAACCCTTAAAGATGACATCTTAGAGATACTCAAAGAGAAAGGTTGGAAAGAAAGTGAAAATCCAACTCCTGATCCAACATTACTAACAAGGATGATCAGGGTAAAGAAGGAATAGACATGTCAGTTGAATCATGGCAGAAATACGAAATCCCAGGAACAAGTAAAGCCACCGTAATTGTAAAGTCAGAGATGGTCTCCGCTCTCATAAAGAGAGCTAATAACCCAATCTTTATAGTAGGTCACGAAGCCGCAGAGATAGTTTTAGAGAAAAAAGCACCAATAGATTACATCATTCGCATAGCAAAAGCGGCAAATATTCCTGTAGTAACTACCGCTCATAGTATGTCTAAATTTTTAGACAGAGATTTCGAGCCTACTGCTTGTATGACTGCAATGGATATCGGCAATAGACTTACTGATCCTAATTGGAGTATAATTGATGAAAAAGGGGCTCATGACTTAGTATTAATTCTTGGTTTACCCTATTATATGGGATGGGTGATCGAATCAGGTCTCAAATCCTTTGCTTATAAACATTTAAAGATGATATCTTTGGATAGATATTATCAACCACATTGTAACTGGTCTTTCCCAAATCTCTCACTTGAGAATTGGAAGAGAAATTTGGAAATAATCGCAAAAGAAGTGGAGAAAAAATGAAATCAGGTATGTTCTCAGATATTCCAGTTGATGTTGGAGTTGTCTATGAGGGAGAGAGAATTCGAAAACCAAAAATGCATGTTGAATTCGGAGGTTCTAAAGTACAAGAGAAGTTTGAATTTTTACAGGTTAAACCCCTTAACGAGGTAGAGGATGGAAAAGTAATTGTACTCGGGCCCGATCTACAGAAAATTAGTGAAGGGAGTTCTCTTCCTTTCGGTATCTATATTGAGGCTGCTGGAAAAGAGCTTGAGACTGATATGGAAGGAGTCATGGAACGACGAATCCATGACTTCTGTAATTATATTGAGGGATTCATGCATCTTAATCAACGTAATAGTATCTGGCTTCGTATAGATAAAAAATCGGTTTCGAAAGGACTCACTCTCGACCATATAGGAAAGGTGCTCCAGAGACTATTTAAAAGTGAGATGCCGATAATTAAAAAGATTCAGATCACCTTTATCACAGATCCAAATGAAGTCACAAAATTTTACCAAGAAGCTGTTCAAATTTATGAAGAGAGAGATAAACGGGTACGTGGCATGACAGACAATGACGTTGATGTTTTCTATGGGTGCACTCTATGCCAATCATTTGCACCAACACATGTATGCGTCATATCTCCTCAACGATACGCTAATTGTGGTGCCATAAGTTGGCTTGATGGGAGAGCAGCTGCAAAAGTTGATCCGAAAGGTCCAATATTCTCTATTGAAAAAGGAAGATGCATCGAAGAATACGCTGGAGAATATGAAGGATCAAACAAAGTTGTGTCTGATAAATCATTAGGTGAGATAAGTAGAGTACAACTATATACTGCTTTCGGCTATCCTCATACTTCTTGTGGGTGCTTCGAAGCAACTACTTTTTATGTCCCAGAAGTCGATGGGATGGGTATTGTCTACCGAGAATCTAGGGTAGACACACCAATTGGACTATCATTTGGAGCCATTGCTGATTCTACAGCGGGAGGAAGACAAGTTGATGGATTTCATGGACTCTCATTAGAATACATGAAATCTCCTAAATTCCTTCAAGTTGATGGAGGATGGAAACGAATAATATGGATTCCAACCGAATTGAAGGAAATGATGAAAGATTATATTCCAACTGAGTTGTTCAATAAGATACCAACCGAGAATGAGGTTAAAACAGTTGAGGAATTAAAGACATTCCTAAAAGCTCAAAATCACCCAATTGTTGAACGATGGAAGGAGATTGAGGAGATTCCTACAGAGCCCCAAGAAACAGAAGTTGTAGTAACCCAATCAACTCAACCAGAAATTCAAACGATACAATCCCAAACAATTTCACAATTACAACCACTAATTAAGGCAACTTCTGTTCAAAACACTGAAAGCTTCACCTTCTCTTTCAAGAATGTAAAGATATCAGCAGAAAAACTGATTATTCGTAAAAAGAAGGAATGAATGCAAGTGACAGAGATTAAGGAGCAAGAGTCAATAAAAAAGTTTTTAGATATTATTAACCGTTATGGAGAAGTAGAACTTCGTGATATAACCATTGATGTAGAAGAACTAGAATTAAGTGTTAATACAGGAGCACAAGCAAGCAATCCTATGGTTTTACGTGAAGAGCTGGGAAGAGCCTTAGCTGAAGTAGGAAGGATGTTACTGGGCTCACCCATTCCTGTGCAAACTCCTACTCAATCTCAGCAACAAATAATTGAGAAACCAAAACCTAAGATAACTGATTTAATTGAAGTTGGTTATACTCCTACCAAACTTGAATATACTGGTCGTATCGTTGAAGTAACTATAGGTGCAACCAAAGCTGATGGCGGTTCAAGAAGCAAGACTATAACCATAGGAGGAGAGCAGATACCTGCCTTTAATCTTTATGAAGGAAAACAATCTCATCCTCCAATAGTAGCAGGAGATGTATTTGATATAACTCCGCCACTTCCGAAACCTGTACGTGAATGCTTCGGAGATGCTCTAAACGATCCTCTTGAGTGGGCAAAGTTTTGGGTTAAAAACGTTGATGTTGACGTTATCGATTTAGAATTAACTAGCAGTGACCCCTATGTTAAAGATACACCTATAAAAGAATCTGTAAAACTTGTTGAAGATATGCTCCAAGCTGTCGATGTCCCATTAATGATAGGAGGTTCGGGCAATCCAGAGAAAGACGCGAAACTTTTACCAAAAGTCGCTGAAGTATGCGCCGGAGAAAGAGTACTATTAAGTTCTGCTACTGAGGATATGTGGGAGCCTGTTGCTAAAGCAGCTCAAAAGTATAATCAACTTATCCTCGCGTGGACATCAATCGATCTAAATCAAGCTAAAGAACTCAATAGGAGACTCCTTGAATATATTCCTCTTGAACAAATCGTTATTGATCCCACTTCTGCTGCTTTAGGATATGGGTTGGAGTATGCATTTACCATAATGGAGAGAATCCGTCTAGCTGCAATTATGGGAGATGAAGAACTTCAATGTCCCCAAGGTTCTGGAACAGCTAATTCGTGGGGAGCCAGAGAAGCTTGGAGAAAGGCTCCAGAACTAGGTCCCCGTGAATATAGGGGTCCCTTATGGGAGACAACAGCTGCTATAACCTATCTCTTAGCTGGCATTGATCTATTTATCATGTTACATCCTGGTGCTGTACGAACATTTAAGGACCTTGTAGGATGGTTGATGGGTGAAAAAAATAGACCCACCTTCACAGATTGGATAGGAATAGGAGCGTAAAAACTTATGCCGAAGAAAAAGATAGGGCCTATGAATGTTTACCCTTTCCTTCCAAAAACAAATTGTGGAAAGTGCCCCCCTAAAGTTTGTATGAGCTTTGCTGTTCAACTCTGTGAGCAAAACGTAACTCTAGAGGAGTGTCCTCCCCTTTTTGAGGATCAATATAAAAAGAATCTCTCTCAGTTACAGGAACTGTTAGCGCCCCCCATTAAAGAGGTGACAATCGGAAATAAGGGGGATCATGTGAAGATAGGAGGAGAAAGGGTTCTTAGAAGACATGAAAACCGTTACATAAATCCTACTGCTATCGTGGTCGTCGTTAATGATGAAATGCCTAAAGATATGATCTTACAGCAGGTTAAAGCAGTAGAGGATTTCGCGTATACATACATAGGTATGCAATTACGTCTTGACATGGTCGCTATCCGATCCACTTCAAATACCCCCTCTAAATTCGAAGACATAGTGAAAACAGTAGCTGATGCTACAAACCTCCCGCTCGTCTTATGGTCATTTGATCCAAAAATTATGGAAAAAGGATTAGTGCTACTTCAAAATAGACGACCCCTTCTTTATGCAGCTACTGAAAATAATTGGAGAGAAATGGGGGATTTAGCTATTCAATATAATTGTCCTCTAACAATCTATGCAGCTAATGACATTTATCTTCTTAGATCTCTTTCAAAGACCTTACAAACTATGGGGATAACTGATCTTGCATTAGATGTTGGATGTGCGTTTGATGCTGGTATATATGATACTATTAATAATATGACTATGATTCGAAGTTCAGCTATTCTTGGTGATGATGCACTTCTAGGGTATCCTATTGTTGGAACTCCCGTTACTTTATGGGATGGGAATGTGGAGAACGATAAAAAAGAGATGGTGAAATGGAGGGAGGCTTGTCTTTCCTCAATTATGATTGTAAAATATACAGATCTGCTTATGATAAGTGATGTGGATACATGGGCTATTCTACCTCTCGTTATGTTACGAAATAATATTTATAATGATCCCAGAAAGCCGGTCAGCGTTAAACCAGAGCTTAAAATCATTGCAGAACCAGATGAAAATTCTCCTGTCTTCTTCACGTCTAATTTTGCGTTAACATATTACACAGTTCTAAGCGATATTGAAAAGATTGGTAGTTACCTTTTGGTTGTTGATTCTGAAGGAACAAGTGTTGAATCAGCTGTTGCAGGTCGTAAAATAACTGCGGATAGTATAGCTGAAGCGATTAAGACTTCAAATATTAAAGAGAAGATAAAACATAGAACTTTAATTATTCCTGGTATGGCAGCACGGCTTAAAGGAGAAATTGAAGATGCAACTAAATGGGATGTTATGGTTGGGCCACGCGATTCATCGGGCATACCCGCTTTTCTAAAAGATCAATGGATTGGAAAAGATCATACTCCTGGATGGAGTTACAAATAAGTGAAAGATGTAAGTGATCTTTCTATTTATTTTATAGAATATAAACATCAGAAGGCGATGAACCATGGCATTCAAGAATTCTAATCTAAAAGCAATTGTCGATATTCTCCTTGACTTTAAAGGTGAAAAGATTATAGAGTATTGTTCACAAAAGCTGAGTCAAGCTGCTGACCCTTATAGTATACTCACTGAATTATCTAGAGGTTTAGATGAGATAGGGAAAGGATATGAAAATAAAGATTTTAAGAGATACTTCACCTCAGATTTAATCGTTTCAGGAAGAAATATGAAAAAAGCTGTTGAAGCAATTGAACCCCATATACAGAAAAAGAATCGCAAATCGAAAGGATTGGTGATAGTGGGAACCGTTGCGGGTGACGTTCATGATATAGGTAAGATGATATTTGCTATAACACTTGAATCAAACGGTTTTACAGTTATAGATTTAGGTGTTGATGTAAGTAACGATGCTTTTATAGACAAAGTGAAGCAGTTACACCCTGATATACTTGCCGTCTCATCATTACTAACTTCAACCTTATCCTCTATGGAAGAACTTATTCAAGAATTGAAGAAAGAAAAGCTAAGGAAAAAGATAAAAATCATTATCGGAGGAAGAGCTGTAACTGAAGAATTTGCTAAAAAGATTACTGTAGATGCCTATGGAAAAGATGCCATAGACGGATTGAAAAAATGTCTCGCAGTTATGGAGGCGCTTCAGTGAGACTCTATATTCTCTATAGAGGACCCTTCGGTGAACAAATTATTAATAATCTAGCTTTAAAGAGTAATGAGGATAAGATAGTTGGAGTTTATGAGCTTGAACCTGAAACAATAGAAGCAGCGCATTCCTCAGAACCTAATCTCTGGTCAACATTATGGGAAGATCCAGGTAAATATGTTCCAGAAAATTTACCGATAATTGAATGCGATCTTCTTCTTGTGTTGGGGATCCACTCAAAACTCGGAGATTTGATACCCTCAATAGCTAAACAATTGAATGCTCACTCTGTTCTCTATCCTATATGTGATAGAGATATGGCCCCCGAAGCAAAGAAAGCAATTAATGATGAACTTTTCTCGATGAGGATACATGTAGAGTTTCCTGAGCCTTTCTGTATACTTGATAGAAGTGATGATCCTTATATCAGTAAGTTTGTTGAGAAATTTGGAAGACCAAAATTTAACATAAAAATTGATACAAAAAAAAGAATTATCAAGGAAGTGATAACGGTACGTGATACACCTGAGGGTTCAGCGCATATAGTTGGTCAGAAACTACTCAATTTTTCGTATACCGATAAAGAGAAATTATTAAGGAAGATTTACGAGGAACATCACAATGAAAATGCTGAAAGCTATTGTATGGCTGAGATGGACCCTAAATGTCCCTTGATGCAGGAAGCAGGTGATTTACTTAAAGATGCTATTTTTCAAGGTTGTGGATTTGAAACAACCAAAGATATTATACTGAAAAAGATAAATGAACTTAGAGAAGTTACCAGAAAACGATTAGAAGAAGATATTGTTAATGGAGCTGGGGATTGGAGTAATCCAGAAAAAGCATGTGACGCTGATAAGACAATTTCATTATATGTTGATGAGCTGTTGGAAGAAGGTAAAATAATTATAACTTCAGAACAGAATTTGAAGCTAGCTAACTAGCATTGGGATATTCGTACCTAGCAAAATTTTTCTCAGTAAAATCAATAAATATGAACTATTTCCTAATATTACTTTCGATACTTCTCAAAACAGAGTTCCTCCATAAATCTATCTTGGAAGTCCTTCTCCATTTCTAGTCTTACATGCTCAATTTTTCTCGGAATCATTTCAGCTTCTTCTCTCTTTTCTATGGATACTAAAACTTGTCTGGCACCCTCTAACGCAATATTCCCAACTTTATCTACTTTTTCAATCTGTACGGTAGGTAGTAATCCAATCTTTAAAGCATTCTCAAGATCTAAATAAGTACCAAACGCTCCTGCTAAATAGATCTTTTCGATGTCTTCAATTGTTACTCCATACCTTCGTATTACCATTTTGATTCCTACAGCTATCGCTGCTTTCGCAAGTTTTAAAGTATCAATATCCTCCCCATCAAAGTAGATATGGTGCTCATCGTCAGTTATTACAAAGTCTCTTCTATCACCTGAAAATTTACCTGTCCAATCTAAAATTCCCTGTTCTAGCATTTCAGCGAGTGCATCAATTAAACCTGATCCACATATTCCAACTGGAGGAACACCTCCAATAGTTTCAAAGGTCACATTCCAGTCTTTATCAATCTTTACTTTCTGTATTGCCCCTTCTACTGCTCCAGTCCCACAGTTTAATCCTGATCCTTCAAAAGCTGGACCAGAAGCACATGAAGTTATGATCATTTTATCTTTATTACCCAAAACTATCTCAGTATTTGTGCCAATATCCACAGCCATAGATACTCCTGAACTTTTGTATATTTCTGTTCCGAGTATTACAGCTAAAGTATCTGCGCCAACAAAGTGGCTAAGTAATGGAAGAGCATAAATATTTGATTTTGGATTGATCTTTATTTTTAAATCTTGGGCTTTGACATTTACTGAATTTTTATTTTGTGGTTCGAAGGGTGATCTGCCTAAAGACTCTACCGGAATTCCCATGAAAAGATCTCTCATTACTGAATTACCTATTACCGTCATTTCATATATGTGATCAGAATTTATGTTACAATGATTAATCATCTCGTTAACTGCTTTTCTTATTGTTATTTCTAAATACTTTTGGTCTTCATTATGCGCATAGTTTATTCTATCAATAATATTATTTCCATATCGGATTTGAGGATTCAACATTGAGTAGGTACAGTTTTCATTTCCATTTTCTAGGTTAATCCAGTGCATTCTAATGGTAGTAGTTCCAATATCTAAGGCTAGTCCATAAACTTCCCCTTGATATTCTCCTATCTCCTCCTCATTCCAGTAAATCATATCTTTTGACTGTATGTATTTTCTTATTACTGGTGGATTCAATGGAATGTCTAGTCTCTTTGATTTCTCTAGTATCTTATATTTTGGGTATTGAGGGATCTCAATAAAAATATCAAAGTCATCCCGTAAAATCTTTGCTTGGCATGCTAATCTATATTGAGGTCGAACTAATATTCTTCGTTCAATCTCGGTTATTGGACTTAGCCATCCTGGATCATCGACTTTGACGAGGCATGATC
>CAZAXO010000083.1:0-8982 GCA_964489085.1 uncultured Candidatus Bathyarchaeia archaeon | reverse complement strand
ATTTGCAGTATATACAAATGTGATACTTGTCTTAAGGAGAAATGTCCACACGATGCCTATGTGATCATAAAGAATGGCAAGCTTATTAAGGGCATGATAGATAAAGCATCAATTGGAGCTGAAAAGTCAGAAAGCCTATTCCATAGAATAGTTAAAGATTATGAGCCTAACTATGGAAAGCAATTTCTCGATTCAATCTCAAAAGTTTTAGACAGATTCATCACGCTACGTGGTTTCACTTATTCACTTGATGAACTTGAAGTTTCTGATTCAATACAAAAGAATATTCAGAAGGTAATAAATAAAGCAGAGAAGAATACAAATGAACTAATAACAAAGTATGGATCAGGAAAGCTGGATAGGCTCCCAGGTAAGACTATGGAAGAATCACTTGAAATCTTTATAATGAATGAATTATCCAAAGCAAGAGATGATGCGGGAGAATGTGTTGAAAATAATTTTACATTAGAGAATTCAGGAATTATAATGGCTGCTACTGGAGCTAGAGGATCTATGCTTAACATAGGACAGATGACTGCTTGCCTGGGACAACAATCTATACGAGGAAAACGCATCTCGAGGGGATATAGAGGCCGTGCACTACCTTTCTTCAAATCTGGAGAGACTGGCCCTGCTGCTAGAGGTTTCGTCTATTCATGTTATCGTAAAGGATTGGATCCAATAGAATTCTTCTTCCATGCTATGGGAGGTAGAGAAGGATTAGTAGACACAGCTGTTAGAACGCAGCAAAGTGGATATATGCAAAGAAGATTAATAAATGCTCTAGAGCATTTACGTGTAGAATATGATGGTACAGTGAGAGATTCTGGAGGAAATATTATTCAATTTGAATATGGAGAAGATGGTATAGACGCTGCTAAGAGCGATCACGGTAAAGCAGTAAACATTGACCATATAATAAATCGAATAAAATTGAAGCAAGGAGGAAACAAAAAAACACCAATAAAATATACTGAAAAAAGTGTAGATGAAGTATCGGATAAACTTTCACCTATCCTCAAAGAGAATCTTTTGAAATCTCTAAAAGAATCGAAGTTAAGTCAAGAATCGGTGAAGGAAGCTATAAAACTTACTTTAAAGAATTATAGAAGATCGCAAATAGAAGCTGGTGAAGCTACTGGAATCGTCTCTGCCCAATCCATTGGAGAACCAGGAACTCAAATGACTTTAAGGACTTTCCACTTTGCTGGAGTAAAAGAACGTAACGTTACTTTAGGATTGCCACGGTTAATTGAAATAGTTGATGCAAGGAAAACGCCGTCTACTCCAAGTATGACTGTATATCTTGATAAAACACATCGACGTAAAAGAGAGTTAGCTGAAAAAGTTGCGCAAAATATTACTTTCACCAATATTAGTGATATAGCAGATAGTATAGAAACAGATATTGTAAATAATATCATTAAAATCAATTTAAATAAAGATAAAATGAAAAACCGCGATATCTCATATGATGAAGTAAATAATTCTTTAAATATTCCTCATTGCGATGTCATTTCAAAAAAACAACTAATAACTATTACTGTAAAGGGAAGAGATGTAGCCCAATTTAAACGGCTAGTTAAAAGGGTCACTGAATTAAAAGTAAAAGGTTTAAAAGAGGTTAATAGAACCTTACTTGTTGAGGAAGGTAATGAGTGGATTCTCATTACTGAAGGATCTAATTTAAAGTCTGTTATGAACATTCCTGGAGTTGACTTTACAAGAACAATATCAAATAATATTCATGAAGTAGCAGAAGTACTAGGTATAGAAGCTGCTAGAAATGTTATTATGGCAGAAGCAATAGACGTGTTAGAAGAACAGGGATTAGATGTAGATATAAGACATGTAATGCTAGTTGCTGATGCTATGACCGCATCTGGGGGGGTTTTATCAGTTGGAAGACATGGTATCAGTGGTGGTAAAACAAGTACTTTAGCCAGAGCTGCATTCGAGATCACAGTTCCTACTTTAGTCGATTCATCTTTAAAAGGAAATAAAGATCAATTAAAAGGAGTAGCGGAAAATGTAATAGTAGGACAACAGATACCAATGGGAACTGGATTAATTGAAGTTTATATGTCTTTAGATGAACAAGAAATGGTAAAGGATAGAAAGGGATGAATTAATGGATCTACAAAGACAGCTCAGAATAGCTATAGAGACTGGCGATGTAACCATCGGATTCAAAGAATCGATGAAGGCTGTTAAAACCGGAAAGACTAAATTAATAATAACAGCTTCAAATCTTTCTGATGATGGATATAAACTTATCAAAGAAGCTCAAATAAAAAATATTCCAATATTCAATTCTAAGTGGGATAATATCGACCTAGGATTGGTATGTAGAAGAAGACATCCTGTTTTGTTATTAGCTGTTAGAAAACCTGGTGATTCAGAGATTTTAGATTTATCTAAAAGTAAGGGAGAAAACAAATGAATTCAGGTATACATTTAACAAATGATGAAATGCGTTATATTGCATTATTTGAAAATGTAACAGGTGCAACAGCAATAGATTGTATAATAGACGATCAAAACAATCGTGTAATATTTATAGCTAAACAAGGAGAAATGGGCTTAGCGATAGGTAAAGGAGGTAAAAATGTAGGATTATTAAGACGACTTATTAGCAAACCGGTGGAAGTAGTGGAGCATTCAGACACTCCAGATCAATTAGTTAAGAACAGCCTGTCTCCAGCAAGAATTAGATCAGTAAGATTAACAGAGAAACCAGATAAACGTGTATTAATCATCGAAGTAGAACCTAAAGACAAAGCTCTCGCTATAGGAAGAAATGGAAGAACAATAGATAAAACGCGCATGCTTGCTAAAAGGTACTTCCAAATAGATCATATTATGGTTACTTAATTTCTATTAGACTTTCTACTAGAATAATTCTAATAACCGAGTTTATCATATGAAATATTAATTTTAATATTTAAATTATGATAAAATAAATTATTTACTCTCTAAAATATTCTATGAAAATTTATTATTTTTCCATTGATATTTAAAAAAAGAGAGTAAAGAAAAATCTACTTTTCTATAGATATTTATTTTCAAATTAGCGAACTAAATATTATATGATTTTTAAGTTATAGAGATAATGAGACAATGATTTATCGCTGTAATTCATTATTGATATATTTCTCCATAAGAATTTTCGCTTTTGAATCATCATATTGAATGGGGGGATGCTTCATCAAGTACGCAGAAGGAGAAATAAGTGCTCCACCTACTCGTCTATCTAATGCCAACTTTAGACATCGTACTGCGTCAATTACTATACCTGCCGAATTTGCTTTATCATCAACGGTTAATTTACATTCTATCTCAAAAGGTCTATCAGCAAACATACGTCCCTTACTATTAATGTAACATATCTTTGTATTTCCTAAAAAAGGTAAAAAGTCAGAAGGTCCAACGTATATCTTATCATCATCCATTTTCTGGGTTAATTGGCTGGTAACAGATTCTGTTTTTGATATCTTCTTCGAAATAAGCCGAGAACGCTCTAGCATATTCTCAAAATCAGTGTTACCTCCCACATTTAGTTGATATAATTGATCAAGTATGGTTCCCCTATCATCACACATCCTTACTAAAACTCGATTTAATATGGTTGCTCCCACTTGACCTTTTATATCATCTCCTATAATAGGTAACTTTTTTTCTTCAAACTGAGTAACCCACATCTTATTTGAAGCTATAAAAACGGGCATACAATTTAATAAACCTACTTCTGCTTCTAATGCTATTTCAGTCCAATATTTTGTGGCTATTTCACTTCCAACAGGGAGGTAATTTACTAGCATCTCTGTTCCGGTATCGTTAATTTCATGTATGATGTCCTTTTTGAGTTCTTTTTCTCTTTTAGTATTTTTTATTGGTTTTATCTTCTTTTCCACATATACTCCGACACCATCTAATAAAGGAGACTCATGTACAATAGTATTTATTTGAGAAACATTAGGAACCCAGTCAACGCAGTTAGGATGTTGATAAATAGCTTCATTTAATACTTTTCCTATTTTATTTTCAGAGACATCAAAAGCTGAAGTAAAATTAATATCAAATATACTGTAACCACCTATTATCTTATTCATTATCCCTTGGATCATCTTATCAGAATTATGTCGATAATACTCAATTCCCTGTACTAGTCCAGCGAAACAATTTCCTACTCCTATAACACCTACTCCTATTTTAGACATTAATCATCACCGGTAATAGATTATTCGAAATTAGGATAGAAGATAAAGATAAATTAACCGGTGTAATAATATGATAGCAAAAGAAGCGGACTGATGGAATTCTCAATAATAATTATATAACTATTTTATCAGCATGTTTTTTTTAATACCGAAAGAAATATGTTCTATTATTTAAATCATGATTGGTGTGAAATGTATTGCCCAAGAGAACTAGCTACTCTATTTTAAGAGAGACAGAGAGTGTATGTCCAGAATGTTTCCAAGTTATTCAAGCTCATATCTTTATTGATAATAAAGGAGAAGTGAGAATAGGAAAAGAATGCGCTGAACATGGATATTATGAAGACAGTTATACATTTTCTGATCCTGACCTTTATCAATGGGCTGAGCAATACACATATGAAGGAGATAAACCTGAGAACCCTACCCATAAAAAAAATTTAGGCTGTCCATATGATTGTGGTTTATGTCCCGACCATAAATCACAAACAGTCTTAGCAATTATTGACATTACGAATAGATGTAATTTGAGATGTCCTATTTGCTTTGCTATAGCAGCAACTAGCGGTTATATTTATGAGTTAAGTAAAAAACAAATTGAAAATATTATGAAGAATCTAAGAGCAATGAAGCCGGTTCCTCCGCCTGCTTTACAATTTAGCGGAGGAGAACCTACTATCAGGGATGATCTACCTGACCTCATAATCTCAGGAAAGGAGATAGGTTTTGAACATATTGAAGTAAATACAAATGGAATAAGATTTGCTGAAGATATAGATTTTATGAAAAGATGTATAGAAGCTGGAATGGATACAGTGTATCTGCAATTTGATGGATTGGACGATAAAATCTATAAAAAATCTCGTGGTACATCACTCATGAAGATCAAACGCAAAGCTATTGAAAATGCAAGAAAACAGGAATTTCATAGCATTGTACTTGTAGTTACACTTGTAAAAGAATTGAATGATCACCAAATAGGTGATATTATACAATTCGCAATCAAAAACTCAGATGTAATACGATGTATAAATTTTCAACCGGTTTCTATTACAGGCAGAATAGATAAAAAATCTAGAGAAGCTATGAGAATTAACACAACTGACTTTATGAAGCTTATTGAAAGGCAGACTAATGGATTGATAGGAACCTCAGACTTCAGACCAGTTCCTTCAGTAATACCAATTTCAGAGGCTGTCGGAGCATTAAAGAAAAAAAAATATGTAAAATTCTCAACAGCTCCATGGTGTGGAGTGGCAACCTTCATTATTCAAAATAAAGATGGAACTTGGACTCCAATTACAAAATTAGTAAAGATTGATAAATTTTTTAAGGCAATGGAGAAAGTTGCTGATGATGTTGAAAAAGGTAAAAGACTCATAGCAAGACTTCGTATACTAGCATCACTAAGACATGTGAAAACAAATATTATCCGAGAAATTCTATGGCCTGTGTTGAAGGAAGGTAACTATCAAGCATTAGGAAGATTCATGCACAAGGTTATCATGATAGGCTGCATGCACTTTATGGACCCCTATAATTTTGATATACAAAGAGTTCAAAGTTGTGTAATTCATTATGGTCTTCCTGATGGAACAATACGTCCGTTCTGTACCTACAATACACTACATAGAAGAAATGTTGAATCAAATTATTCAATTCCCTATGCAAAATGGCTTAAAAAACATAAGAAAGATGATGTAAAAATTTTCAAATCATAATTAAGGAAAGAATTTTTGAAGGAATGATAGATTAGTCCTACAAGTACTAAACTTGTTAGAATATTGCTGCAAAATAGATTGATGATGCTTTATCTGTAACAAGATAAGTTAATAAAAAATAATGAAAATAAAACCATTGATATCTAGAATAAGTTAATGATAAATATTCCAAAAAATTTATAGGAAATTTCACTTTCTTTAATAGCCTTATTCCTTCAATTAGTATACATAGATATTTAAAGCAAACATACTAAGGGAAAAGAGGAATGATTGATAAAGCAGCTCATAAAAAATCTAAAAAAGATAGAAAAGAACTGGAAAATTTAAGGATAAAATTAGAGGAAGAATGTAATCGTTCAGCTGATTATATTAAAAGATTAAAATATCTTCAAGCTGATTTTGAGAATCATTTAAAGAGGGTAAAAAAGGATTCCGAAGAGACTATTAAAAGAGCAAATGAACAGCTCATACTGAAAATAATACCCATTATAAATGATTTGGAGAAAGCTGTTGAAATTGAAAGAAACGTTCATCATAACAAAAATTTGTCGGAAGGAGTAGAGATGGTACTAAAAAAAATTGAAAAAGTATGCAAAGAAGAAGGATTAGAGGAGATAAAGGCAATAGGAGAAATATTTCATCCTTCAAAACATGAAGCCATAAGTCAGGCATTTTTATCGAATAAGCCAGATGGTTTAATTGTTAAAGAATTTAGGAAAGGATATATATTTAAAGATCGAGTCTTAAGACCAAGCTTAGTAGAAGTGGTAGGTCATAAGAATAATCAGAAGTCATAGTAATTCCGTTATTAAATAGGAGATAGAGAATTATGGCTGAAAAGATAATAGGTATTGATTTAGGGACAAGTAATTCAGCTGCAGCGGTTATGATAGGTGGAAAACCAGAGATAATTCCAAGCGCTGAGGGAACTACTGTAGGTGGAAAAGCATTTCCATCTGTTGTAGCTTTTACAAAAGATGGAGAAATTTTAGTGGGAGAACCCGCAAGGAGACAAGCAGTCACTAATCCAGAACGTACTGTACTTAAGATCAAGAGAAAAATGGGAACTGATACTAAAATTAAGATTACAGATAAAGAATATACTCCACAACAGATATCAGGTTTCATACTTCAGAAAATAAAAAAGGATAGTGAAACTTTTCTTGGTGAATCGATAAAAAAAGCAGTGATAACGGTACCTGCATATTTTAATGATAATCAAAGGCAAGCTACAAAAGATGCTGGAGTAATAGCAGGACTCGAGGTCGTCAGAATAATCAATGAACCTACAGCAGCCTCGCTTGCATATGGATTAGGTAAATCCGATAAAGAAGCAAAGATAATGGTCTTTGATTTTGGAGGTGGAACTCTTGATGTTACAATACTGGAATTCGGTGATGGAGTTTTTGAAGTCAAATCAACAAGTGGAGATACTCAGCTAGGAGGCACAGATATGGATGACGCTATAACTGATTATATAGTTGAACAGTTTCAACAAGATACAGGTATCGATCTAAAACAAGATAAGATAGCTTTGCAGAGAGTAGTAGAAGCAGCAGAAAAAGCAAAAATTGAATTATCAACTGTACCAGATACTGAAATAAATATTCCCTTTATTGCTCAAGATAGTACAGGTTCTAAAAACCTAAATATTAAGATTAGACGAGCTAAACTTGAAGAACTGATTAGACCTATAGTAGAACGATGTAGACAACCTATGATTCAAGCAATGGAAGATGCAAAATTAAAACCTGCTGATATTGATAAAATCATTCTAGTAGGAGGTCCAACTAGAATGCCTATAGTACAGAAATTTGTAGATGAGGTACTGGGTAAACCTCCGGAAAGAGGAGTGGATCCTATGGAGTGTGTATCTATAGGAGCTGCTATTCAAGGCGCTGTAATCGCTGGCGAAGTAAAAGATATAGTACTACTCGATGTAACACCCTTATCATTAGGTGTAGAAACATTAGGTAGCGTCTTTACAAAAGTTATTGAAAAGAATACAACTATACCTACTAAGAAGAGCCAAATCTTTTCAACTGCAGCTGACTTCCAAACAAGCGTTACTATTCATGTGTTGCAGGGTGAACGATCAATGGCTTCGGATAATGTTTCTCTTGGCATGTTTAATTTGACAGGTATTCCACCTGCTCCGAAAGGAGTTCCTCAGATTGAAGTAACGTTCGATATAGATGCAAATGGAATTCTAAAGGTCTCAGCTAAAGATTTAGCTACCAGTAAAGAACAGAAGATAACGATAACCGCTTCAACGAAACTATCCAAAGAAGAGATTGACCGTATGGTAAAGGAGAGTGAACAATTTGCTGAGCAAGACAAGAAGATACGAGAAGAAGCTGAGCTAAGAAACCAAGCAGATAGTTTAATCTATACTTCAGAGAAAACAAAACAAGAGTTAAAAGATAAACTCTCTAAAGAGCAGCTTGAACAAATCGATGGAGCCATTAAAGAATTAAAAGATTCACTTCCCAACAAAGATGTAACTGTAATAAAAGCAAAAAGTGAATCCTTATCAAAAATCTTACAAGAAATTGGAGCAAAAATATATCAACAAGCGGCTCAGCAACAAGCGGCTCAGCAACAAGCGGCTCAGCAACAAGAACAAGCACAATCAAGTGAATCTTCGAAAAAAGATTCTTCAAAGGAAACTAAATCATCCAAACAAGATACCAATACAAAGTAGTAACTCAAAAATCTATGATAAGTAACTCTCTCTTTTACATAATAATCCAGAGAAAAATATTAGATAATTATTTTTTTGTTTATTAAGGTCTGCGACAAACTATGGCCCGCAAGGATTACTATAATATACTGGGAGTTAGTAAAGATGCTGGTAAAGATGAAATAAAAAAGGCTTACCGTAAATTAGCTCTTAAGTACCACCCGGATAGAAATAAAGCTCCTGAAGCTGAAGAGAAATTCAAGGAAATCTCAGAAGCATATGCAGTTCTTTCCGATGAAGAGAAAAAAAGACAATATGATACATTCGGATATGAAGGGATTGGAGCTCAGTATACACC
>CAZAXO010000082.1:0-8992 GCA_964489085.1 uncultured Candidatus Bathyarchaeia archaeon | reverse complement strand
TTCCAGGGGCGATACCTTCAACCTCCCAGTGACCGTTTGCGGTACCGTTAAAGTAGCCTTGTGCTTCTACGTTTCGACCAGTCGGCTCCTGCGTATACGGGTCAATCGCTTCACCTACAAACCGGACACGGCCAGCAAGTGGAATCGGCAGACCGTAGATAGCAGGATCGTAGCCGCCGAAGCGCACTGTACCATACGCAATAGCAGGATCAAGCTCACCTTTCACAAGGAGAACAGGATAGTTCTCGACAGGCATTGTACTCCAAATAAAGTGGTCACCGTATTGTTGGTAACCATTACCTGGCCAGTCAGCGAGTACCTTTGGATAGGATGAGTTGAGGAACATCTTGAAGATGTAGCGTCCCGCAATCTTCGGAGCAGCTAAACCGTTGACACGGACATAGTACCATTCATCATAGTTATGTGTGTTGAGGAATTGGATGTCACCGTAGATGGTGATGACCCACCAGCCTGGGCCGAACGCGTCTTTCACGTCAGCCTTGCGGACGGCGATGTCACCCCAATCGTTGCTGATCGTTGTGATGATGTTGTTGTTTTCACCTGCCTCCCAGTCTTGAGCGACCGGAATAAACTCAGGTGGAATATAAATCTCGATCTCCGTATAGTTGAAGTCCTCTGGTGTACCTATTCCTACATCCCAGAAGCTTACGCCGAAGATGAGGTCGCCGATGTTATCATAGTCCTCGGTTGAGGCGAGGATAGCGCCGAAGGGTGTGTAACTGGTTCCACGGAGCTGCCACCAATTAAAGTTAGGAGCTTCCAGTGGATAGTTGGTCCACGGACTTTGATATCCTGGAAACTCACTAGGTGGAACATCAACTAGACCAGTGATCCAGTCTTTACCTCCACCAGGGAACACATAGCCAATAGGACCATAGACATGGTTAAGATTGGTTTCAACGTCGTGTGCACGATACATGTTATAGGGATCTGATCCATCTGTTTGTACACCAAGAGTATGGTGCGCTAATCCTGGAGCCGCCATAGCAGCGATCCCCAAGAGAAACAGAGATACCATAAAAGCCGCATAGATTCGTTTACTCATTACATTTTACCTCATTGAATTATTTTATCTTTTTCAATTTTTCCTTTACTTTATTGTTTGTACAAGCATAATCTCTCACAATAGAGTTTACACTATGCTCCAATAGTTATTTATGTTGAATATTTAAGATGATATGTCGAAACTCGATATATTCCAAAAAATTGGAAATTACTATAAGTTAAGACACTTATCAACAAAGTAAGAGACTAAACTGAGTAAACTAGTACACTTAATTACTATACATGAGAGGTGCCACAATATTTTCTTAGGAAATGTAACGCAATCTTGATATACCACTTCGTTATATATTATTAGTAAGAAAGATCGTATTTTTATTCTTTTATAATAGTGAATTGTAAAAAGAGACGGCATAAAAGCCGCATAGATTCGTTCTCCCTCAATTAATTCACTAGCTAGCTAATGGCTGCAGCATCATGACTAAAAGTGTCAAATATAAAAAAACAGTAAAAATAGGGCAGACAATTTCCCTATTCTTTTTTAACAAGTACCATATCTACTATTCTATGAAAAACTACCTTTTGTTAAACATAAAAGATACGATGTCTTAACCGTTAAGGATGAGGCAAATAGAGTTGCATTGTATTTTGTAGCTGATGCAAATCAACATCGGTATCAACGCATCCATCTTTCGTTAACTGTACCCCTTGAATTGCGACACCAAATTTTTCAGCGATAAAACCACCTAAGACAAGTTCATGAACACATGCTACACCAATACATGCTTTGATATTCATTTTGTTAAAGATCTTTTTCACTATCCTTCCACCGCTTAAGATAAATATGTCTTTGTACTTCAGTTTCTTCGCAATCTGACTGATCCTGTAAATTTTGCATTTTCCACAATTCTTACAGATATACCCATATTCACCGAGTTGAGCAGTACAATCTTTCGATCGCAGACATTGCGGCAGTAACAATATTCGTTCATGGTAGGGTGTTGAGGTAAATCGGTGCTTATGACTCGCATTCTTAATTGACAGATATAATTCTAAAAGCTGATCTTCATCTACTCCCATCTTAGCTGCAAGTCTTTCAAAGTTTAAGAGAAGCGTCTCACCAGCCTTAAAATGAGCTACCTTCTCGATTAGATTCATAACCATCGTATTGGATGACATTGCACCATCGCAAGAACTATTTTTTTACTACTAGATTTAAGGATAAACTACTATTTATTTAACTCTTATGAAACTTAACCTACTATTTATAGTCTTCAAACATTTTTATTCATTCAAATGTAGCAATGTAGTATTCATTGTAGTCACTAGAGTAAAAAATAATGTAATTATTCGAAGATGAGCCACTACATCTATATATCGTATAAGATTATTACCAGTATATTTTATGTATAGGAAAGTGCAATTGGAGGCTTACGGAAATATCATATTCTACTCATCTCGTCGATTTTGATAGGTTTTTCTCCTTAAAGAATAAAAATACTCCTTTCAACTCTCAACCTCTCTTCTCCTCACCCGCCGTACTTCACACATGGTGGAATTACTTTGGAGAAGGATCTGACCTTTCTATCCGTGAGGTGAGGAAAGATACTAAGATAATTGGTATAGCACCATTATTACTACAGAAAAGTAAAGCACTCTTCATTGGAAGCTCTAATGTTTTTGATTATCAAGATTTCCTCATAGTATCAGGATATGAAACCGATTTTTATAACCTCTTACTTACGGATCTACGTGAAAGCAATATCGAAATCTTAGATTTGCGGCTTGTAAGACAAGACTCAACCGTGTATACCCACCTTGTAGGATGTGCTCACAGTCGAGGATTAAATGTTAAACTTCATAAAGAAGATGTTGCATTGGAGATGATTCTCCCAGTCACGTGGGATACTTATCTTAACCTATTATCTTCATCTCATCGTCATAATATCAAACGTAAAATTCGAAGATTAGGGGAAGCAGGAACAGTGAATTACAATGTAATTGACGAACCAACTCAATCCTCGAAAGTCATTGATACCTTTTTCCACCATTTTCGAAGAAGTAGAGAAGATAAAGCATCTTTTATGACGGTTAAGATGGAACAGTTTTTCAGGTCATTGATAGACGTAATGGCGGATGAAAAACTGTTGAAAATTGGTGTTTTAGATTTGGATACCTCACCTATTGCGAGTGCGCTTTGTTTTGATGATAATAGCACAGTTTATCTATACAACAGTGGGTACGATCCCCACTACCATGCTTTAAGTCCTGGAGTCGTTTGCAAAGCATTAAGTATTAAGCATAGCATCCAAATAGGAAGAAAAATATTTAGTTTTTTGAAAGGTGCTGAAACGTACAAATATCGTATGGGAGGGGGGGAGGTCCCCCTATATAGCTGCACGATAACTCTATAATTGTAAGTACTGAGTGAGTATCGATGAAAAAATTGAATATCGCGATACTGTGTGTGCACAGCTGTCCTGTTAAGAAATTAGGAAGTATCGATACTGGTGGCATGAATGTTTATGTTAAAGAAGTCGCGAAAGAACTTGGAAGACGAGGACATACGGTGGATGTTTATACACGCGCTCATGATCCGAAAGATAAGATTGTTTACTCGTTAGGGCCTACTACACGTCTTATTCATATTAAGGCAGGGAGAGTTGAGGAGATGGAGAAGTCGACAATCTATCCTCATCTTCTCAGCTTCGCCTATAATATGGAGCAATTCAGAAAACGCGGCAATATTCACTATGATGTTATTTACAGTCATTATTGGATGTCAGGGTATGTTGGAAACATTGTCCAGCAATTTTGGGGAATACCCCATATTACGATGTTTCATACATTAGGTAAAATGAAGAATATGTTCTCTATCGACGATAAAGAACCTGACTATCGTATTCGCATCGAAGAGGATGTGATACAGCATTGTCAGCACATTATCGCTAGTACCGAAACGGAAAAAAATCAATTGATCTATAGGTATGATGCTCCATCACACCGCATCAGCGTCATTCCATGTGGGGTGAATCTTAATCTGTTTCAACCGATGAATAAAGTGAAAGCGCGACGTCATCTGCAATTCCCTGAGAATGAGCAGGTCATCCTATTTGTAGGGAGAATAGTGCCTCTGAAAGGAATAAAAAATTTGTTTTATGCCCTCAGTTATTTGAGGGATATTAAATACAAACTGAGAATAGTCGGTGGAGATTGTGGTCAATTTGAGAAGCAGTTAAAGAGACTCTCTCAGCGATTACATATCACTAAGAACATTGTCTTCCATGGATCCGTGAACCATGAAGAGCTGCCGTATTACTATAATGCAGCAGATGTATGTGTCGTTCCTTCGTATTTAGAAAGTTTTTGTTTAGTCGTCTTAGAATCATTAGGTTGTGGAACACCAGTTGTTGCTACTGATGTGGGCTGCGTACGAGATGTTCTTCAGGAAGGCAAAACTGGATATATCATCCATGAGAACTCTCCTCGTCACCTTGCAGAAAGAATATCGCTCCTTCTATCGAATGCTTCTTTAAACACACATTATCTTCATACGTCAGTCAATGACTTTACTTGGGTAAATATTGTCGATACGATTCTTGATGAATTTCACCTTACTCTAGAACAGCTTAATCAAGTTGTTTCTCATACCACAATCTAGTCTTCCAAACCTTAAATCCCAATGACTCATAGAGACGCTTAGCTGGCTTGTTCTCGTTGTCTACCGTTAATTCAACAAGATTTATTCCTCGCTGCTTCAGATGTTGCATCCCTGTTGTGAGTATTAGTTTTCCTATCTCTTCACCTCGATGATCTGGATCAACACCTAACATGTGAATTCGTCCAGTACTCCTTTTTGCTTCTTTCACTTTTTCTTTATTATTTATCTTTAACCAACAATACCCCACAGGCGTACTTTTCTTATAGACTATGATGATATTTTTTCTTGAAAACCGATGATTTCGTGTTTGATAGAGGATATCTTCAACGGTATTCGGATTATATCCCCAGGTATCCTCAAAAGATCTATTTTGTAGCTGTGTTAACATCTCTTCTTCACCTTGTTTAAAGTGTCTATACGAAAGGGAAGAATCTCTTTTCAGAGAAGGAATAGAGGTAAGGTCGCGACGTAACTCATTATAGACTCGAATACACTGAAAACTTAATTTTGAGAGAAAATGCTGTGCAGCACTATTTTCCTTGAAGATAGTAGTATGCACTGTTCTTACGTTAAGATCTTGAGCACATTGAATAGCGCAATTGACAAGTTGCCTCCCGAATCCTCGTCGACGGTACTCGACATGAACCAAACACAAGAAAATAACTCTCTTGATGATGAGTTCCGGAATAACATTGAGAAACCCAATAATCTTATCCGTTCTTTCAAGAACAAATAAATATTTTTCCGGATCATATCTTGGCCGCTTCTCGATACTCTCAAGAAGAGTACGTGGTGAGAAGTAGTGTTGAGACGTTATGTCATCTACTTCAGAAAGTAAATTAGTCAATTTACTCCGATCGTCAGATTGAGAAGAATAATTTCTTATATGGTATGAATGACTCATTGTATTAGACTCTTAAGTTCATTAATGAGAAATATATATTACCTGTTCCTGTTATATGTGTGACTATGAAATCTGCAGGGGATCACCAGTAAAATGTCTTATCACATAATGGTCATTACTCCACATCCCGATGATGCTGAATATGGTGTTGCAGGAACAGTAGCTCGATGGATTCGTGAAGGGAAAGAGGTAGTCTACATTGTCTGCACCAATGGAGATAAAGGAACAATAGATGAGGGAATACCTCAAAAGAAATTAGCTAAGATGAGAGAAAAAGAGCAGAGAGAAGCCTGTAAAATCCTTGGAGTAAAGAATATCATCTTTTTACGTCATCCCGATCAGAGTCTCGAAGACAATAATGAATTCAAGAAGGAGATCGTTATTCTCATTAGAAAATATACCCCTGATATTGTTGTCACCTCTGATCCGTATCGACGCTATTTTTGGCATCGCGATCATCGAATAACCGGGCAGGTTACTTTAGATGCTATTTTTCCGTGTGCAAGAGATTATCTTTCCTATCCTGACCTTATAAAGAAGGGTCTACAACCCCATAAGGTTAAGGAAGTACTACTGTGGGGGTCAGAAGATAACAACTATTACTCTGATATAACTGGGACCTTTCATTTGAAAATGGCCGCGCTACGGTGCCATAAGAGCCAGATAGGGAGTGGAGAGATGACGAGTCAAGTTGAAGAAAGGATGAAAACATTTCATAAGCATTTAGCCCAAGAACAGAATTATGAGCTAGCTGAAGCGTTCCACAGCTCGAAAGCTCCAGAGTAAACAGGTAAGTTGCGGTCTAGGAAGAGAGCCACTGTATATCCCCATATAATGGGGATATATGCGGTTTAGATGAAAAGATCTTGAACTTTTCCTTTTCATTTTTGAGTATGGTAGACTCGCCGTGTCCAGGATATACTTGAGTATCATCGGGTAAGGTGAAGATCTTCTCTGTTAAAGAAGTACTGATTTGATTGAAATCAGAAGGTGACAGAGTCTTACCCGGCCCTCCAGGAAATATCGTATCTCCTGAAAATAGATAATTATTCCATAGAAAACAGAGACTGCCTGGGGTATGGCCTGGAGTATGTAATACCTTCAAAGTGATTTTTCCCACAGCTATTTGATCATCATTATTCAATAATCTATCTGGTGGTAATACAAGCCACTTCGCATCCAGTTGATGAGCAGCCACAGGTATCTTATGCTCTGAGATTAATTCAGAGAGAGCTTCAATATGATCGATATGACAATGCGTTAAGAGAATATAGTTTATCTTGCTTTCAACTATGTGTTTAGAGATTGTATGCGCTTTAGCGGGAGCATCGATAAGAACTCCATTTTTCGTAGCTCGACATCGTAAAATATAACAATTCGTTAAATAGGGACCTAAAACGAGTTTATCAATCTGCACATTTCTATCTTTTAACACTAACATTTAATCCTCACCTTATTGAATATGATTGAGAATATGTTTTATTTTGGGTATATCTCCCATTACTCTATACGCTCTTTTCGCGTCTTTAACAACATCGAAATTTATTTCTTTTGAGAGTACCGTCTCTTCTTTATCTAAATGTGCTATGCTTCCATAGAATGGTACAGTGATCTGCGAGCTTCCTGTTAAGACATCGCTAATATCGTCTCGTATAAATTTGCCACTCGCATTAACAAATACAAAGGGTACTTGATTCTCCCAAGCTCGAGCCTTACATAGAGCATTGATAAATCTTGCTTCAATCGGTTCTTTATATTTATAAATGAAAGGATTATCTCCATCTTTCCAAAATGACGGTGAAAAGATTATGTCGGCGCCTTTCTTAACAAGTGTTCTCGCAATATCGGGATAAACAATATCCCAGCATATCTGAATTCCTATGATACCTATCTTTGTCTTAAAAATTGGGAGATCTTCTCCTCTCTGTGTATAGGGTTTTTCGTCATGCCAAAGACATATTTTTCTATACTTACCCAGTACTTCTCCGGAAGAGGAAATCAATACAGATGTATTGTATACTTTTTCATCATTTTTTTCTGGGATAGTTCCCATTACGATATATAGATGATACTCTTCAGCGAGTCGTGAAAAAAAGGTAACAAAATTTCCTGGTATTTCCTCTGCAAATCGATACAACATTTTTCTATTGTAAAGATCTATGAGGAAACCTTCTGGGAAACAGATAATCGTTGCATTTTGTTCATATGCTCTTTGAATAAAAGCCTTGGCTTTATCAAGATTCTTTTTTGGATTCGATAAATTAACTTCCATTTGCGCTAAAGCAACTTTCAATACCAATAGCTTCACCTCATATTAAGTAGTATATTCCTATTTTTCCAATGAAATTTATTATTTTTAAAGAGAGAAATTAAAAGTATATCTTTTTTTCATAAAATAGTAGTCCTAAGAAATTATATTAACATTCGATTTTCGGAGAAGGAATTTTTTCTATCTCACCTTTTAATGCAGCGTATAAGGTGGGTTTCATTAGTTCTTCTATATCTCCTTGTTCAGCGTCCATTGGTATCGGCATCCCTTGGAGCTTCATTTTTAACTGTGGATCCTTTGCTGCCTGTAACATTTTCTTAATATGATTTCAGAGACACTTGCCTCTTCGAGGGATATAGGAAATCCAATCTTCTGTGAGAATTTCATCATAGCTTTTGCAACTATTTCAGCAAGTTGTCGCCCACTGTAATTCTCTATTTTTTCAGTTATAAATCCTGATTTTCGATAGATCCCCGCTACTTGTATTAATTGATCTTGTATCGCATCCGAAAATAGAATTGTGTAATATGGATTTAAGATAGCGCATGCTCTACCATGAGATAAGACATCAACTAAAGAGAAACTTCCTAAATGTCCTCCATTAGTTCCCCCAACCATTAGCGCATACCCTCCTAAATCGGTTCCAAGACCTAGCGAATAGCGTGTCTTTAAGTTGTCACCATCTTGTACTGCATTTGGAAGATTTTCAACTATTAATTGAATTCCTTGGTAGGCTATCTCACTAACTTTTTTGTAGTCACTCTTACCGCTAGATCCAATCCATACTTCCCAGCAATGGGATAATCCGTCAAGTCCTCCATCTCGAGTTAACATTGGGGGCATAGTCCTTGTTACATCATACTGAAAAATAGCAGCTTTAGGAACAATCGCTTCATCAATCATAACTTTCTTTTGATTGGTACTAGTGTCTGTTACATTTGCATACTTAGTAAGATGAGATGCAGAACTACTAGCTGTTTGAACTGCAATAAGAGGGATTTGTTTACCTTTAGATTTTTCAGAAACTTTACCTAATCCAAAATAATCTTCAATAACTCCTCCACAAACTAATAATGATAACGCTGCTTTCGAAGCGTCTAAACAACTCCCTCCACCTATTGCAACAACACTATCC
>CAZAXO010000081.1:0-9065 GCA_964489085.1 uncultured Candidatus Bathyarchaeia archaeon | reverse complement strand
AGTTAATGATTTGTTAGCTATTGGAGCACAACCTATTGCTTTATCATGTGCACTATTGATTGAAGAGGGCTTCAATATAATCGATTTGGAGAAGATTCTTCTTAGTATGAAAGAAACATGTTTGGAGGCTGATGTACATATTGTTACTGGAGATACAAAAGTTTTAGAGGAAGATGGATTAGATGGAATTGTTATTGGTACATCAGGAATAGGATATAGGCATCCCCATTTAGATCATAATTTTGACGTAATAGGAAAAGCTCGAGGTTCACAAATAAAGACTAGATGGCTTGTTGACTCAAATTTAAGGAATGGAGATAAAATTATTATTTCAGGTACTTTGGGTGATCATGGTATAGCTTTAATGGCTTTCAGAGAAGGATATGGTTTTGAAATAAACCTGAAGTCAGATGTTAAACCACTAAATGGACTAGTAAATGAGATAATACCGTTAGGAGGTATTGTAGCGATGAAAGATCCAACAAGAGGTGGCTTATCTGCTGTGCTCAATGAATGGAGCAGAAAATCAAGTGTAGGATTACGGATAGAAGAGGAATCTATACCCCTCAGAGAAGGAGTACTTAATTCATGTGAAATGTTAGGTATTAACCCTCTTGAGATAGCAAATGAAGGAAAATTTGTTTTAGCAGTTGTTCCTGATAAAGCAGAAGAAATATTAGATAAATTACATTCGCAGAAAGATGGAAAGGATGCTGCTATAATAGGAGAAGTAAATTTAGATCATGATTATGTAGTTATGATAACAGAGGTTGGAGGAAAGCGAATATTACCCCCTCCTATAGGAGATCCTATCCCAAGAATCTGTTAAACTATTCAAATTTCCTCGTAATTTGACTTTAGTTTAATATTCATTTTATGGATAGTTTCAATAGAGTTCTCTATTAAGGTTAAACAGATTTAATAATCTACATTTCTATAATAATTCCAAAAATACAATAGTATATGGCTCAATCCTGGTTTCATTCATCACAATTCAGCAATACCAGCTTCTTTCATCGCCATTATTTCTATTATTTCTATATAGAAAAACTTTTTGTAATCAAAAATTTCTCTATGGATCTTTTAAAATAAAATAATTAACCCTTCAATCAAGTTGATTCAATAATGAAAATAGTTTATATGGATGTCTTAATTTGTTTTATGTTTTTAATAATTTAAGACATTAATTGATTGAGTAATCTTCTTAAATTTTATTCCTTAATCGTCTTTTAAACAGTATATTTTACTATTTTAATCATTTTAATCAATTTTTAAGATATAGTGTTCAAAAAAAACCTTTATTATAATTTTTTAACATTTTAAAATTTGAAACGTTTCTTTATTTAGTTTTTAGAATTATATTAAAGAAATAAAACTTAAATAAATAGATATTTGAATAAATTTAATGAGGAGGGCGTATAAGCAATTTATGAAACGTCCAAATTATGAAAAAAATAAAGATGTGAGGGATATAGATGAGAGCTATCTTTCAGCTCGTATCCAGATTGGACGAGCAATCAGCGGAGCTCTTATCTATAATAAGTCAAAGTACTATTGTATTCACATTTAGTTTAGGATGTTTGGTATCCGGTTTACTTGCTGCTAATTTATTTTCTAAAATCCAAAGCTCTTTAATATTGATGCTGTTTCCAGCTATTCTAACATTGCGAGGCGATGTCAATGGAATTTTATCAAGTAAATTTAGTACGTTCCTTCATACAGGTAGGATCAAACCATTCTTTTTTGGTAATGCTAAAGATTATAAAATACTTATCCAAACTATTTTTTCTTTTACCATTTTAGATATGTATCTTCTTGGAATATTCGCATTTATTATTAATTATGCAATTGGTAGCGTTGACATACGCTTATTTCCTTTGTTCATTATTATTCCTGTACTTACAGGAGGAATATCTGCAGTTGTATCTGAAATTACAACATCAATCTTAGCTATCTATACTTTTAGAGGGGGATTAGATCCAGATATCCTTTTATATCCTATGATGTCGACTATCAATGATATTTCCATTGTGGCTATCTATTCTATTGTTTCTTGGATAGTATTCTCGTTATCTTACTCGCTTCAACTTCCATATTTTATATTTATACTAATCACGATTATAACAATTTTTTTCATGTTGATGAATTCTAATGAAGAGATTTTTCTAAGTATTTTTTTAGAAGCAACACCTATAATCCTGCTTTGCCTTTTTTTCGGGATTTTAAGTGGTACAATATTAGCAGGATTTCAATTTCAATTACAGAAATTCCCTGCTATCCTTATTATTTATCCGGTTTTAATGAGTGCTATGGGTAACATAGGGGCAATATCAGGTAAAATCACAACTACCAAACTGTTTTTAGGAGAATGGTTGCCAAAATTTTCTTCAATAGAAAAGTTTTTTAGAGTATTTTTATTTATCGAGGCATCGGCTCTTATGCTACATATCATTTATAGCATTGTAGGTTCAGTTCTATCGAGTAACGTTGGCTATCCAATTCCATTTCATAAATTTGCTCTTATCGTGTTTTCGTCGAATCTGGTTATCTTTCCATTTATTTCTTTGATATCATACATAATTGCTGTTAAAACTTTTCAGCGCGGCTGGGATCCTGATAATTTTGTGGTTCCATTAGAAACATCTATAGCTGATTTTCTAGCTGTTCTTACGGTTTCATCATTTGCTGTGGTTATTCTCATTTAAATTACCCATTGATAGTAGTTACTTATCGTAATTTTTTATTTTTAGAAAATATTTAACATAAGATACATAATTAAATTGGAAGTGAAATACTCTATCTATGCTGAAGGATGTAAAAAATGAGTGCCAATATATCAGTTATTAAAGTTGGTGGGAGCTCGATAAATTCATTTAATAAAATTACTCAATTAGTAAAAACTATAAAAAATGAATTAGTAAATGGATATAAAATAGTTCTCGTTGTGTCAGCATTTAGAGGTGTTACAGATCTCCTCTATTCTTCAACTTCAAAAACGTTATTCAATCTATCTCAGTTTTTAGATCTTCATGGAGATTGTGCTAAATTTCTTTCTAGCAATTTTATAAATTTATTCGAATCTCAACTTAAAAGTAAATTAAATTATTTTGAAAAAGCTCATGATTCCAACTGGATCTTGGATGATATACTTGCTATGGGTGAAACATTTTCTGCACAAATTATCTACAGTCACCTTAAAAATAGCAGATTAAAGGTTATAGTAAAAGACTTTTATGATCCAGATTTTCCAACTCGTGGATACGGTGAATTTAGCAATATTCGAATCGATTTAGAAGCTACTAAGAAGATATGTACCAAGAATCTCATAAATGATTTATCCATTAATGATTGTGTAATAATACCTGGTATGGGGTGCATTTCAGATTATGATGGGCGAATAAGAGTAAGAAGAGGGGCTTCCGATTATGTTGCCACCTCGATAAGTTATGGTTTGAAAGCCAAAAGACTATTGATTATAAGTGATGTTCATGGTATTAAAACATCAGATTCTTCTATTATTCCAAATGCTATAACAATCCCTTATTTAACGGTGGAAGAACTATTAGATGCAGGAGCTCTCGGAGCAAAAAATACCAATGCGACTTTTTTTCTGCCTCTCACGAAATATTGTCCACCAGAGACTTACTTTGCTAAATATGATGATATTGTTGGTCCCAAAACCAAGATCATTACAAAAGGAGATGTAAATAGTGGAATGCCTGTTAAACTTGTTGCAGGAAGAGAAGTTCTAATATACATCTTCCAAGGGTATGATATTGAAGATGATGTTCTTAAGTTGGAGAGATACTTATCAAAAACCTTCGACTTCATTAGGGGAAGTGGCTTTAAACGAGAACGTTACTTCGCTTTTTTTGATACTGATCAAAAAGTTCGTATAGATAATAAAGTTAATTCTTATAATTCAGAGTTAGAAAACTCTTCATGTATTATGGGATTAGTTGGATTAGTTGGAGAAGGTATGAGTAAAACTAAGAAGATAATTGAACGAATGGGGAAAGCATTAGGTAATATTAACATAGTCTATACATTAGATATGTCACGCATTTCAGTTGGGGTAATCGTGGAAAGAAAAGATTTGAACCAAGCTATAAAACTACTACATTCTGACTTTATAAGAGGTTAACGAATTATAAACATATGTATAGTATTTTTTTGAAAAGGTAATGATGTTCTTTTCTTCAAATTAAATAACTGAAATCCAATAAAATATTAATTGTATTTTGATAATCTTAAAGTATGCTCTTCTTTCACAGTTCTCAAAACCATTGCAGTTTCTGTAGCTAAAACACCTTTTACAGATCCTACTCTATCAATAGCTGCAGCTAATTCTTCTGGTACTCCGGTTCTAATTTTAAGAATGGCATAATATGGGCCAGTTACATCATAAATCTCATATACTCCTTCTACACTGGAAAGCTCATCTAGAACAGAGTGGAAAAGGTTAGGGTCAGCTTTTACTAAAACAAAGGCAACTGTTGATTGTCCCACTGCTTTTGGATCAAGATCTGCTCGAAAAGCTCGGATTACACCATTTTTTAACAGTTTCTTAACTCGAACAAATACTGTTGCTTCGCTTACATTCACTCTTCCTGCCATATCTTTGAATGATCGTCGAGCATCTTCCTGTAATAATCTTAATATTTTATTGTCTACTTCATCGAGTTTATACATATCTTCTAACTTTTTTCTTGGCATCTCTATTTACACTTCAATACTTGTACATTTAAAGTAAATATACTTTATTAAAAGATATAAAGAAGCAAAGCTTATTAAGTTTTTTTCAGTTTCTATAATAAAAATATATAACAGAGCAATTAAATGACTGAGAAAGCTGTATTGATATACAGTTATGGGTTAGATGCTCGACTAAATAACCTTGTTATGGATTATGAATATAAGGATTTAACATTTAATGTTGAATAAGGATGAGGCTATTTTATATCAATTGCTCTCTTAAGATCATTTATAGCTCATAAATTTGTAAAGATAGTTAAAAAGATGAGTCAATAATCACTTAAAGATGTAGTAGTAAAGGTAATAACCAAGTTAGGTTTGATATCTCATTTAAGTTCTAGCGACAAGCAACTATCTAATAATTGTAGCTTGGAGGATGATATATAAAATTTGAGAGAATTTCAAAAAGATTCCATTCCTATTAAACTTATATGTTCTACATCTGTCCATCTCATTCCTCTTAAGATAGATCTCATAAAAGAAAATATAGATTTTATTCCATCACTAAAAATTGCTTTAGCTAAAAGAAAACTTACTTTAAATAATGGAGATATTATATCTATAGCAAGTAAACTAATATCAGTTTCAGAAGGGAGACTCAAACGAATCGATGAAGTAATTCCCAGTCATCGTGCTAAGATACAGGCTAAAAAATATGAAATGGATCCTAAATTTGTTCAAATTGTAATGAATGAATCAGATAATATACTTGGCGGTCTTCCAGGTCTACTCCTAACAATAAAAAATGGAATTATCACAGTAAATGCTGGTGTAGATGCTTCCAATGTCCCAAAAGGATATGTCTCTTTATGGCCATTGGATCCTCAAGAATCAGTTGATAAAATCCGAAAGAAAATCTCCTGTAGTATTAAGATATCAGTCTTAATAGTTGACAGTCAAATAGTTCCTTTGAGACTTGGAACTATTGGTTTAGCACTTGCCACATCTGGTTTTCCTTCGACAATTGATCTTAGAGGTAAAAAAGATCTCTATGGAAATTCCCTTATTTATACTTGGCATTCTATAGCAGATGATCTAGCTGCAGCAGCCCATTTACTTATGGGGGAATCAGATGAAAAAACTCCTATTGTCTTAATAAGAGGATTCAATATATATGATCATTTTAATAATGTTTCATCAAAAATATCCCCTAATAAATGTCTTTTTATGAATAATATACTTACTATTAAAAAATTTTCTAATTTAGAGTAATAGAATTAATATTTATTTTATGGTGATTAATTCGTTATTGCATTTATTTTCAATAATATTATTCGCTTTTACCATTATAGGTATATTCACTAGTATTGATATATAATTGAAAAGAGTACTAATAACGATATATAGTTTTTCGATGAACAGTTCTATTATGAACCCAATAGCCTAGAGTAAATCCAAAAACACCGACTCCTAATGTTAAAGCACAAATCAAAATTATGTTATTACTTATTGGAGGGATATAAGATAGGAATGCAGCTTCCTCCTTAGCTTTCTTCGCATATTCTAATGCAGAAAAGTAATCCATTTCTTCGTAATATTTTTCACTCTCTCTAATGTGACTATCTACCTTAATAGATATCTGTCGAGCTAATATATTGAATCTTGCACTTTGTACTTTTAATTTAACGTCAATAAGGAATTGATCAGTTAATGATCGTAAGATAGTATCTTTTTCAAATTGACTAAATTGATAAGTGTCAGGATAATATGCCATTACTGAATCAGTAAAATCATTTATAGGATCGTAGAGAAAAGGATGATTCAAACCAAGCATATGACCTACCTCGTGAATAATTGTGTGGCTGAAGCCGTATCCTGCATCTGGTTGTTTTTCTTCTCCGGGTATTGGGTAATTCCCTCTTTCTAGATCAAATTCAGAGTGACTTATTATTACTACATCATACAAAGCTACACCCCAAATATCATTTTTTTCATGCATTATCTGCTCTTTAAAGGTAAATGCGAAATTGAAATCTCTGTCAAAAATAAAGACTACAACAGGAATATCATACTGCTTTTCTGTTCGAGTTATATCAAATAAATCATTCAGATGTTCTTCATCTGGATCAGTTAACCATCGATAGAGTGGTCTAGCATCGACAAAGTTAGGGGGATATATGTTATCGTGAGTGTATTCCTTTTGTAATCCTCTACTTTGACTTGTCGATGATTGTATAACTTGTCTCAAATCAGGATATTCATCTAAGGAGTTAAAGAATACTTCTACTTTGACCTCTGCAAATGGTACTAATTTATTCAACGAATCAGTAATAAGATTTTCGTCTATAGTCTCTTCAATATCAACATTAGCATTGGAACGATTGTCATAAATAATGATGTTGATTTTATATAACTCTGAATAATTTATTTGATAAAGGAGATCAGGAGCAAATAAATTATTTACTGTTCCAGTTATGTAATCAGCTAAATATTGATTTAACCATGATGAATAATAAGTACTTTCTTTATTTATTTTATTCATATGAATTGCTAACTGTAACGGAAGTTCCTTGGTTATAATACTAGGTCCAGCTGAGAGGTCGATGAAATATAAACGATTTTGTCCTCCCCATGCGGTCATCCACTTCTTATCACTTTTAAGATTCAAATCTTTATCAAAAGTTGTAATATTATAAAAATGGGGAGTTAGTTGTATATCTGCAGTAGTTTGTAGCGTATCGAATTGTTGAGGTATAACTGATGGAGTTATTTGATACAAATCAGTAATTATTAGCAAGTATCCATTTTTACTATTAGTCACCTCATTTATGTGCTCTAGAAGCCAATTCTCCACCTTCATTGCATTGTAAAAGGTATTATCTGCATTAGCTTCGAATGTAGTAAAATTTAACGCTACACCTGAATGAGTACGTTTCATTGAGTAATTCCATAATTGATTTTTAACTGTTTCTTTAATAGCTATCGAATTTAAAAAGGTACTAAATTTTTTCTCAAAATTTTTTGAGGCGAATTTATAAGTATAATTGAATAAGTATGTTACGCCACTATTAATACCTGGTATTAAAATTGATTGATATTTATAACTAGGTAGATTCCAGTCTAAATATTCCACATCTATAACGCTATTCTTAAAACCTATAAATACCACTTGAATTTCTATATTTGATTTATAGTCAGTAGAACTGGCATTAGCTGAAATTAAATTTTTTTCACATAATACTAAAGCGCTAATTATAAGTAATATGAGAGAAAAGACTTTTAGCTTTCTTAACATCATGAAATTGATAACTTTAATCAGCTTATTTCGCCTCTTTTATCTATTAGAATGATGTTTTTTATGAGGTAATACACGACTGCATCTTTAACAGAATTAAAACTAATAAAACCTACTATTAAAAACATCACTTACCAAAAAGATAACAAGATAAAATCTTATATTAAAAACTAACAAATCTATTAATGATAACTTTGTCAAATACAGATATATCAGAGGTAGAGATTGAAAAACTGAAAGATGACAGATACTACTACAAAAAAGAAAATAAGAGATTACTAAGCGAACTAAAAACATGTAAAGATAAAGGTTTTAAAATAAACGCTCAACTAATAGCAGCTCGACGTGATAGAAATACTGAAAGAAAAAATTTAACGAAAGAACTTGAAGATTGTAAAAAAAGATGCGCTGAATTAGAAACGGAATTAGTTTCATTAAAAAGGTAATACCTAAGAAAATAATATTTTGTCTATACCGCAATAACTTTTTTTGTTCCACCGTTTAGACTTCGGAGTAGCTCATCGTTTTCTTCCATTATCTTTTCTATGCGTTCTTTTTCTTCTTTAGTGACTGCCATGTTTTAACCACTCCGCTATTTCAACAATACTATAAGCGTGTATCATCTTTAAAAACTTTTGTCCCTCTAAATAGTTCTCAATATAAACATCTTCACCATTTTCTTTAAGGAAATATTTTACTGCTACATAGGCTGTTCTATGATTTCCATCCTCAAATATTCTTGCGGTTATTAATCTTTTGAGTAAAATGGATGCTTTATGGAAAATATCTCCATCAGAATTTCTTACTTCTTTAATTATATCTGTTAAAAAGTTAGGATTACGACGTATGCCCTTAAATCCACCATATTTCTCTATTTGTTTTTCGTTAATGTATATTATTAATTCCTTTCGTGGATGCCATGTAACCATGAAAACAAAATATATTTTTTTAAATAAAACATTTTAGATATTTTAAATCCTGAATAAACCTGGTTTCCTGTTTCACGTTCTCGGTTTCAGAAATTCATGGACGGTTTGTGGACTAGTGAGTCGTTTCATAACATTTATTATAACAC
>CAZAXO010000080.1:0-9104 GCA_964489085.1 uncultured Candidatus Bathyarchaeia archaeon | reverse complement strand
GTGCATGAATGGATTAACGACGTCCCCGCTGTCCCCGCCCGGGGCCCGGTGAACCCACATAACTTAGACGAACAGTCTAGGATCTTCCAGCGGGGCGAGAAGTCCCTGTGGAGCTTAACTGCAGCCTTTCGCTGGGATATGACTACGAGTACAGAGTGTAGGTGGGAGTCTTCGAAGCGAATCTTTCGGGGTTCGTAGAGACAACAATGTAACACCACCTTCTCATGGGTATATCTCTTACCATGCATATGCATGAAACACCGGAAGGTGGGCAGTTTGGCTGGGGCGGCACCCCCTTAAAAAAGTATCAAGGGGGCCTAAAGTCCAGCTCATCCGGGACAGAAACCCGGAGTAGAGGGCAAGGCTAAAAGCTGGGCTGACTGAACCCTGCACAGCAAAGGGTTCAGAGGTGAAAGCCGGGCCTAGCGATCACTCAAATCCCCATTGCTGGGGGTTGGGTGTGTCAGAAAAGTTACCCCAGGAGTAATTAGCTTGTCTCCCCCGAGAGTCCCCATCGACGGGGAGGATTGGTATTCCGTCGTCGTCCGTTCCCAACCTGGGTTCGCAGCAGAGCCCAAGGGTGCGGCTGTTCGCCGATTAAAGGGGAATCCGAGATGGGTTTAGTCCGTCGCGAGACAGGACGGATTCTCCCTGCTGGATGTGTTGGCTGCATGAAGGGAAGGTGCTCCCAGTACGAGAGGAACGGGGTATCGCGGCCTCTAGTGTACCGGTTGTCCGACAGGGCATAGCCGGGCAGCCACGCCGTTAGGGATAAGGGCTGAAAGCATCTAAGCCCGAAACCCTTCCTAAAAATAAGCAGCCACTCTAACTCACCTAGACTTGGCAACAAGCCTAGCGAGTTAGACGAAGGTTCCCAAAGAAGATGGGGTTGATGGAGCAGGGGTGTACGCATCAAGACTTCGGTCGAGATGTTCAGCCCGCTGCCCCCAATAACTTGAGATGCTGGATCACAAAAAAGAAATCCATATCCAAGCGATATCACGAACTCACATGCACAGCGAAATATTTATTCTTCTTGTAGTAACTATTTTAATGAGGTGTTTGGTGAGTCGGTGAGCGACTACCGGGTTAAAAAAATATAGAAAAATTAAACCTGAGGAAACTCCACCCACAAAGTGGAAACGTGTACTTGTGAGAGTATGAGTGAGAACTCAAGCTACGACACAGAAAAAACCCTTCTTCTCCTTACACAATGATACGGAAACGTTGAGATTCGAGAAAGAGAGGATGAAACTAGTCGGGCCACGTTGTGAAAGGGGTAATAGACGCCAATGAAGTCCACTTGAGGTGTGGGTACCCCGATAAGACGAATGTCGCATAAAACAAAAGGTGGGTTACAGTCGACACGCCAATTACACCTCTTTTATTAATTTGATCGTCTAGACATTTCAAGTGGCATACGAAAACAGTATTAATATAAAAATTGGGTATACACGCTTTCATAGATTTTTATTTTTGAAAAAAATTTGTTTTTCTAGTTCTTCGATTTCTTCTTGATATTCGAAGTTTCTGTAGGATTCTAAGAGTTCGTGATTTAGCTTTAGAAATGTTTTTCCCCATTTGTAGAGACTCAAAATTGTTAACGCATTTTCCCTAAAAGATAATATGATTAATGCTGCAGCTAATGCTTCAAGTGATGTTAATTTACCAATTTTTGCATAGCTGGTTGGATTACCTGCTAAGAGGAGAGGCAATCTTCTATGGTTTCCTCGATGAATAGTGAGGAATAACTGTGTAACATTTATCCAACTACAGTCTATCGCTATAATACCTTTTTCCAGAGCTAAAGGTCTATCTTGATTGGTTAAAATAGATTCAGAAGAAGGGTTGAGTACAATACTTTGTTTATGGATCGAGGTACGTCTCAGTATTTTCTTCGCATAACCAAACCGAACAAGTTTATTGGAAGTACATTTACGTGGATCATCCTGTTTCAATATATAGGTATACAATTTAGGTACTTTACGCATCATCATTATTATTTCGCTCGGTTCACATCTCATAACCTGTATATCTTGATTTAAAATGCTTGTACTAAATGGAAATTGTTAAAGGTTCCTTTTGTTACACTTGGTAATAGCTTAATCATTATATCGTATTATGATAGTATGGAGAAAAATGGTATAGACAATACTACATAAATACTAACCATGTTTATGTATGATTCAGTAAGTTTCGTAGTGACCAATTCTATTATTGAAATACAATAAAACTAATAGTTTTAAAATATTTGACTGATCTATGGAAAATGTATTAGAATACAAGAATCAGGATGCTCATGATGAGATACGAAGTATAATAGATGAGCTAACTAAACTTGGTTTAAGTACTTATGAATCTAAAATTTATACAACTCTGATTACCTTTGGTCCAAAACCAGCATCAGAACTCGGATTCTTCTCCGGAGTTCCACGACCTAAAGTTTATAGTACTATACGTACTTTAGAGAAAAAAGGTTTAGTAATGACTATGCCAACGAAGCCGGTGAGATTCTCCGCTTCATCACCGGAACGGAATCTATTTCCTGCAATTGACAAGATGAGAAATGAAGTGACAAAATGTGAAGAAGCGCTACAAACACTTAGTATAAAGTATGAAGCGAGAAAATATATCAATTCACGTGAAGATTATGATGTTAGAAGCATTTGGCCCATCTATGGTAGAGAAGTAGCAGTTAAACAATTTAGGGAATTAGCAGCTGAAACTGAGAAGACAATTCATATCATTACCACTCAAAATGGTATCATCCGTTTATATAAAGGTCAAACTGATATTATAGAAGCAGCGGCGCTTCGAGGTGTGACTATTAAGTTACTTGCTCCTATAGGGAGTAAGGAGAAACGGTTACTTGATGAGTTAGGTGAAATACTACTCGCTAAACCGTTAAAGAACAATCCTTCTTACTTCTTAGCTATCTTCGATTCTAAAAATGTATTGTTAGTAAAGATTTATCCTGATGATTTAAATTCTAATTTGGGTGATGATAAAGGATTCTGGCTTGAAAATCCTTCTATGGCTGAGTTAGAAAATATTTTGTTTGAAGAGATTTGGAATCGCATTAAATAGATAATCCAATTTGTGGATTCACATTCTACCGTCTAGCTAGATACTAAGTAATTTCCTCGATTGAAGATTAGTTTTTCAACTAATATTATCTATATTATACAACATTTATGGTAATGCAGCTCTTTTTTCTGTTGTACCTCGTCTTTGTGTAAGGAAAGTATCACAAAATTAAATACTTTCCCTGCTGCTTATTTTATACATTTAAGTTATCAATTAATGTATATATGTAGCACATAGAAACACTTATATACTTTTCGAAATAATTAAATCTTAAAATATTGGTGAAGAGAATGGCGCTTGAACTATTGGAAGTTAAGAAAAAAATCGAGGAAGAAGTTAAACTAGAGGAAGAAGTTAAAATCGAGAAAGAAGTTAAAATCGAGAATGTAGTAGCATCTGCAACATTGAAACATACGCTAAACTTAGATGTCCTTGCTCGCGCCCTTCCAGAAGGAAGATATGATCCCAATCATTTTCCAGGTATTATCTATCAAACTAGACGTCCAAGATCGACTGCGCTTATATTCAATTCAGGAAAAATAATTTGTGCAGGACTAAAATCTGAAAGACAAGCGAAACGAATTCTAAGAAAAATCGTGGATGAACTCCATATGCGAGGAGTAGTTATCGTCGGAGAGCCAGAAATAAAAGTACAGAATGTTGTTGCTTCAGGAGATCTTAGAGGTTCAATAGACTTAGAAGATGCTGCATATATCCTTCCCAAAATAGTATATGATCCAGAGCAATTTCCAGGTCTAATATATAGAATGAAAGATCCAACTCTAACGTTTTTAGTATTTGCAAAAGGTAAAGTTGTCTGTGCAGGTGCTAAAAGCGAAGAAGATGTTCATCAAGCATTTTCAAAACTTGAATTACAACTAAAAGAAAATGATTTATTAGCATAATTTTTTTCTATTACTTAATTATGCTTTTCAGACTAGTCTTTTAAAACTCAAATGTTCTCTTTATAATCCATATTTTCTCGTTCTGATAAACGATGATTTTAATCCAAGTAAGGCTTCAATTACCGCTTTACAATAAATTAAGACTATTAATGGTGTTATGATAATTAAATAGCTGAGAGCTGCTAATGTATCAAATGTAGGCAGAGTAAAACTTTTCAGATAATTTTTCTCAGTTAAGAAGAGCGCTATATTAATTCCTATTGGAATTGAAATTCCTCCTAAAATTGATATGCCCATCATTGTAATAAGTTCTAAAGGTAAATGCAAGAAAGAAGCCTGTAATATGATCATTAAACCTAATAAAGCTGGAGCAGTACTGTAGATAGCTAACTGTAATATCGTTTCTATTTTTTGGTTTGGTGACAGCAATTTCGACTTTAATATATCCTTATAATATTTTATTAGACATTGTGTGAAACCCTTTGCCCATCTGAATTGTTGCTTTGATAGTATCTGAAGAGATGGTGGTATTTCACCTTGACATGAAATGTGATGTAGATAGATATACTGCCAATTATTTAATTGTAATTTAATTGATAGATCGAGATCTTCAACCAAAGTATCTTCAGGCCACCCTCCTGCTTCATTAATAACTCGTTTTCTAAAAACTGCTCCGGTACCGCCAAAATGAGTAAAAACCCCTGTCTCATATCGTGCTTTTTGCTCTCGTTTCCAAAACCAATCGATTGCTAAAGCAGCTGCCTTCGTTACCCAATTATACTTTCGATTTAAGTGGCTACACCGAGTTTGTACGAATGCAGCCTTTTTATTTGATACTATGTAAGGAATAACCGTTTTCAGAAAATGATGTGGTGGAACATAATCTGCATCAAAGACGACTATAAACTCGCCTTTACTATGTTTCAATGCTAAGTTCAGAGCCCCAGCTTTAAATCCTTGTCTTTCTCGTCGATGAAATACTCTCACGACAGAAGAATAGTGTTTTTTAAAAAAATTAGCAATGTCAGTAGTTCCATCGTTGGAATCATCGATAATTATGATCTCAAATTTTTCTTCTGGATAGTCAAGATGTAAACATGATTCAATTATACGAGCTGCAACTTTATTTTCATTATGAAAAGGAAGGTGGATTGATACAAACGGCCATTCAGATGGATTCTCACATTTAGTTATTGGCATTTTATGTTTTCGAGTAGCTTTGAAATATAGAAGTAGATGATTTATCACATATATCAATATGATTGTTAAAAAAATAGTAGCTAGTATAGGAAGAACCCAATAGAGATAGGTTGGCATCGTGTACATGACTCCTATTCAGCTCTAACTTAACAACACAATCACTCTAGGATAAACAAAACTATTTAACACTAACGCTACACTCTTAGTTCCTAACTATTAGTGATGATAAAACTTACCTTTATATCTAATTAAAACTGTTACTCTCAGGAAAGAAATATGTAGAAATCGCATTGAGTTTATCTTAAACAGTTAACGAGCTAGGCTACAAGTAGTTACAACATCTTAATATTTTTAAAAAAACAGTTTACTGTACAGTTGAGAGACTTTGACAGAGACAGCTCAAGCTATCGATTTACCAAAGAAGGTTGAAACTGCCGCTTTTAAAAAGATCTATCCATTAATGGAGCCTTTCTCTTATGCTGCAATAACAAAAGATACTCAAACATTAGGTTTAGTATATGTACTCATTGAACCTACATTACAAGAGGAAGAGAAGAAAGCGCTTGAAAAGATAAGAGGTATCCTTGTTGATACTTTAGACATCTCGGTGGATAAGCTAGGTTCGAGGGATGATGCTGAGAAACTCTTAAAGGAACGGGTAAAATATATTTTTAAAGATTATAAGATCAAGTTAGAGCCTCAAGCTGTTGAAAAGATAGAGTATTATCTTGTACGTGATTTAGTTGGTTTTGGTATAATAACTCCTTTTTTAGCTGATCATATGATTGAGGATATATCATGTGATGGACCGAACATACCTCTCTATATATGGCATAGAGAATACGAATCGGTTCCAACAAATATCACCTTCAAATCTCATGAAGAACTTGATTCATTCGTCATTCGTCTTGCGTATTTAGCAGGGAAACACATAAGCATAGCAAATCCCATGCTTGATGCAAGTTTATCAGATGGAAGCCGTTTACAATTAACTCTCGGTAAAGAGGTCACCCGTAAAGGGAGTACATTTACTATCCGACGATTTAGAGCTGATCCATTAACTATTACCGATTTAATTACACTTAACACATGTACCGTTGATATGGCTGCATGGTTCTGGCTTGCTATAGAGAAAAAAATTAATCTTCTCATTGGAGGTGGAACAGCGTCAGGAAAGACTACCACCCTCAATGCTCTTTCAGTATTTATCCCTCCAGATAATAAAGTCATAACTATCGAAGATACGCCTGAACTTAATCTTCCTCTTCAGAACTGGGTAGCTTCAGTGGCTCGAACAGGATTTGGATCTAGTAATAAAGCTGCTGAGATCACTCTCTTTGACTTATTGAAGGCTGCTATGAGGCAGAGACCCGACTATATTATTGTCGGTGAAGTACGGGGAGCTGAGGCTTTTACCTTATTCCAAGCTATGGCAACAGGGCATGGAGGTTTATCATCTATTCACTGTGACTCCGTTCAATCAGCATTAAATCGTCTTGAATCTGAACCTATCAATATTCCTCGGTCATTAATCTCAACTTTAAATGCTATAGCGATGCAGAATCGGATTCGCATACAAGGGAAAACTTCAAGACGGCTAGTTCACATTGGTGAGCTTGTTGGATTAGATCCTATATCAAAGAATTTCATAACCAATGATGTATACCGCTGGGATCCCGCTACAGACACTTTCATCTTCTCTGATAAAAGCATTATTATTGATACCATAACTGAACGGTTTGGCATGTCTATGGAAGATATCGAATTAGAACTGAAAAGACGTAGAAGTCTGTTAGAATGGTTAGTTAAAGAGGATATTAGACGCTATGATGCCGTGGGGCGTATGATCAGGGAATACTATGCTGATCCCGAGCGACTCTATCAGAAGATACATAGGGAGTTAGAGTAATGCAGAAAAAAACTGATAAGAAAACAAAATTTAACCGAAAATCACCTGATTTAATGTTACTGCCTTATCGCATACTCGGCGATCGGATGGGTAGGATTACCCCTTTACTCAGTGATCTTAAGGATACCCTTGAACGTTCGAGACTTAAAATAGCCACCCAAGCTTATATAGCGTTTATAGTGTTTTATTCAGGAATAGCTGCACTCTTAATCTTTATCGCTGTTTTCTGTTTAAGTATCCTTGTATCTGCTCCTTTGCTCTGGGCTATCTTACTCTCTATCACCTTTTCTTTGCTAACAGGAAGTATTACTTTCATAGTGTTATATATCTATCCTTCCTCGATAGCGAGTTCTCGTAAACGCCTATTAGATGATGAGCTCCCTTATATTGCAAGTCATATGGCTGTTCTTTCGCAAGCAGGTCTTACACCAGAAGCTATGTTTCGTTCTCTTGCCTTAACTGAGTCAAGTAGCATAAAAAGTATTGCTGTGGAAGAAGCTAGGGATATCGTAAGGGATGTGTACATACTTGGCTTTGATATCGTCTCTGCAATGAGTAGGAGCACAAGGAGATCCCCATCTCAAGCATTCTCTGGGTTTATAGATGGTATGATCGGAGTAACCGTTTCTGGGGGGAACCTCTCTAACTACTTTATAAACTCAGCTAAGGGTTTTATGGGATCTGCTCGTATAGCTGCTCGACAACTCGTAGAGACACTAAGTGGAATCGCTGAAGCCTACGTGTCTCTGATGGTTGTCTTCCCATTAGTTGCAATAGTGATGCTTGCTGTTATGGGTATTATCGGCGGTTCGTTAGGTGGTTTTAGCACGATATCCATTATGTATCTATTGGCTTATCTTATATTACCCATTTTTGTGACGTTTTTACTCGTATTTTTGGATAGTGTTATGCCACCGAGGTGATTAACCTATGTTGATGAATAGGATATCGTATAGTGATAAACGGATCATCTGGATCACCTCTATTATTATAGGGTTAACAATAGGGGGGACAGCACTTATGCATGCTCTTTTTATTAAGACTCCTCTTGTTTTTAAGCTTGATGAACTACTCTTTCTTTCCTTGATGATTGCATTATTTCCTTCAGCAATCGTTGATGTACTCGACAGCAGATGGAAAAATGCCGTGGATGATGCTATTCCCAAATTCCTACGAGGACTCTCTGAGGCAGGAAGGACAGGGGTCACCTTAACGAGGGCTATTGAATTAGCAAGTAAACGCAGATATGGGCCCTTATCAGATGAACTTAACCATGTTATAGCTCAGATGTCTTGGGGATTAAGTTTAGATGATTCTTTAACAAAGTTTGCTGATCATGTTAACACACGATTAGCTCGGAGAACATCCTTTATACTCGCAGAGATACAGAAGGGAGGTGGAGATATACGTGAAATCCTTGAGACCGTGAGTCACCATATAGGTGAGTTGCAGACTATTGATCGAGAGAGGCAGAGCCAAATCAAACCTTATATAGCAATTGTTTACGTGGCTTTTCTCATATTTCTTGTCATAGATATTTTATTGATTAAAACATTTTTCTCTGAAATGGAGGGTATGAAAACCTTAATGATGGAAAGTGGGGGATCACTTCTTTCGGCAGGTATTGAAGTTAGTAAAATCACACAAATCATGTTTCATATCACTATGTTTGAAGGATTTTTTGGTGGTCTTGTAGCAGGTAAGATGGGAGAAAATTATATTAATGCCGGTCTAAAACATTCCCTGATTTTAATGATAATTGGGTTCCTAGCTTTCTATCTTATCATATGGACTTCAATAATACCAATATGAAATAGGAGTAAGCTAGCAAATATTGTAGGAGTAGTATGCATAATAAAGATGCGTAATAATTTGAATTTTGAATAAAGGATCTATTAACAATTGGAGATGAGTTAATCATGTTAAGTGCGATAAGAGATAAAAGTGTAATAGGGCATGTCTTACCCGATGGTGAAGCTACCAATTTAAGTTCAACACAATCG
>CAZAXO010000079.1:0-9128 GCA_964489085.1 uncultured Candidatus Bathyarchaeia archaeon | reverse complement strand
GTATACTGAGGATAAGCTTCCTCAATTAATTTAACAACATAATCACTCTTATAAGAAGGGATAGCAGCAACGTCAACACTATTTTTTACACCAAGTATTCTAACCGATCTAGGGTGAAAGTGTCTAGAAGCGTATATGAATGTTTGAGCCTCAGCCACAGTTATTTCAGGAGGTTTTTGATTTTTATTTCGGTAATAATCATGAACAGTTTTATAAAATTCTATTGCACCAAAGAATCTTCCAGGGTTTAAGATTATAATTTGGCCATCCTTTAAATGAGGGGCACACTTCTCTGCTATCACTTTATGTCCAGAAGCGGGCAGTGCAACCATAATCAAGGTTCTATTCTCTATTACCTCTTTAATATCAGATGAGATAATATGTAGTTTCCCAAATATTCGCTGAATCTTATCCTCAAGTAATTTCTCAGATTTAGGTGTTAGAATATATTCATTTTTTTGTTCAGCTTTGGCATGTTCTATTCCTTCAGGATAGATGTCATCTTCTAGATCTGGTGAATATCGTAGGAATATACCACCTAGTTGTTGAATAACATGAATGTTTTCGAGAGTTCGATTATAAAGATTAACGTTACATCCGATTGTTGCAAGATACGCGGCCATTGCTCTTCCACCATGGCCTGCTCCTATAACCGCAATTGTATTTTTATTCTCCATCATCATCACTTAATACAACTAGTACTATCTCTTTTTTCTATTTATTAATAACATGCTATAGAATTATGATTAGATTGATGATCAATCAGCTCTATTTGTGGAATATATGAAGTTAAATAACTCTAAAAGTTATATGTCTACCTTTATTTTATGGTGGGGTTGGCCGGATTTGAACCGGCGATCACGTGGGTTCTTGATTTTAGGTTTTCGAGGAGGTTCCCAAGCCACGTAGCCTAGACCAGATTTGCCTCACAAGTGTTTATCTCTTTATTTGAGATGAATTTGTGATCTAGCAGACAACCCCTTTCTCATCTTTCTTGAATTTATTATCTTCATTTTAAAGTTTCTGTCTAAATTAGTGAAAACTTTTTTTGCACTAATTATCATTCATTACAATGGTTGAAAACTGTGACTTTCCATATCATCGTATGTATAAAACAGGTTCCTGAAACAGGTGAAGTTGAAATTGATCCTCAAACGGGAACCCTCAAGAGGGAGGGTGTGTCTGTAGAAGTAAATCCGTTTGATCTCAATGCGATTGAAGAAGCAGTTCGTATTAAGGAAAAGTTTGGAGGGTATGTGACGGTATTAAGCATGGGTCCACCCCAAGCAGAAACTGCTGTAAGAGATTGTCTGGCTTTAGGTTGTGATCGTGGAATTCTTTTAACAGATAATCTATTTGCTGGTGCTGACACTTGGGCTACCGCCAATACATTAGCTCATGCTATTCGAAAGATAAGAACCTATGATTTGATCCTTTGCGGGATGAAGTCAACAGATGGAGATACAGCGCAAGTAGGTCCAGAATTAGCTGAAAAACTTGGTCTGCCCAGTATAACTTATGCCAATAAGATTCAGAGATTGACTGAAAACGATATTAAGGTAGAGAAGCTCATAGAAGATGGATATGAAATTATAAAGGCTCCACTCCCCTGTCTTTTAACCGTTACAAAGGGGATAAATGAGCCTCGTCTACCATCATTTAAGGCTAAACTTCAAGCTAAAAAAGCATCAATAACATTATGGAGTTCTAATGATCTTGCAGGCGATAAAACTCAATATGGGTTAAGTGGATCACCTACCCAAGTCGTAAAAGTGTTTTATCCTGAACCATCCCAAACTGGTGAGTGGATAGAGGGTTCAGCTAGGGAACAGGCTAAAAAGATCTCACAGAAACTTAGAAAATTGAAACTTATCTAACTTGTTGAAAGTGATTTTTTGATATGCCAAAAATACATGTATTAAAAGAGAAATGTATCAAATGTGGTCTGTGCCAACGAGTCTGTCCATTTGATGCAATAAAGATAACTGAAGATTTTCCTAGGTTCAATAATAACTGTCGTTTTTGTGGGGCCTGTGTATCAGCCTGTCCTGTTCAAGCGATTGTACTGCAGCTAGAAAAAGTGATTGATAAGGTTGATCTTTCTCAGTATAAAGGTGTTATCGTATTTGCAGAGCAGAGAGAAGGACATATTACACCTGTTGTCTTTGAACTTATTGGTAAAGGAAGAGAATTAGCTGAAAAACTTGGTGAACCTCTCTACATCGCTCTTCTAGGATATCGAGTAAAGGATGAGGTGAAGAAGCTTTGTAGATATGATGTGAATAAAATCTTTTTTTATGATCATCCTATACTTGAAAGATATAGAGATGACCCGTATGTTCATCTCATGGTTGAACTCTTAGATAAAGTGAAACCAAATATAGTTTTAATAGGAGCGACCTCTATCGGTCGAACACTCGGACCGAAACTTGCTTCTAAACTTGATACAGGTCTCACAGCGGACTGCACAGAATTAGATATAGATGAGGAAAAGAACCTAATTCAAATAAGACCTGCCTTTGGAGGTAATGTTTTGGCTAAAATTATAACGCCAAGTCATCGTCCACAGATAGCAACAGTTCGTTATAAAGTGATGATGAAAGCGACACCCATCAATGATCTACGAGGCGAATTAATCGAAAGAATTGTTAATACTGAAAGAATAGTAGATCGCGTTCAAATTTTAGATTACATAAGGGAAGAAGGAGAGGTCTCTATAACCGAAGCTGATGTAATCGTATCAGGAGGAAGAGGATTAGGAGGAAAAAAAGGTTTTAAAATATTACAGGAATTAGCTCAATTGTTAGGGGGAGCTGTGGGAGCAAGCAGATCAGCAGTAGATGAGGAATGGATAGATTATACTCATCAAGTTGGATTAAGTGGGAGAACGGTAAGACCAAAACTCTATATAGCTTGCGGAATCTCAGGGTCTGTACAACATCTAGCTGGGATGCAAACTTCTGAAACGATCATCGCTATAAATAAGGATTCGAACGCTCCTATATTCAAAATAGCTACATATTGCGTAGTTGGAGATCTTTATGAGGTAGTGCCTGAACTGATAAAAAGTATCAACGAAGAGAGATCAAATCGAAAATAGGAATGAGAAATATCTATTACATGAATAATGACTTGATATTTGATGAGATAGTAAATGATGATGGATTATGGAAATTTACAAAGCTCTTCTTCTCGGTATTTTACAGGGAATTGTCGAGTGGCTTCCGATTAGTAGCGAGGGTATAACATCTTTAGTAATGATAACATTCTTTGGAGATAAAGTAAAGGAGGCAGTATTTTTAGCGATTTGGCTTCACATCGGCACACTTGTCGCAGTCATTATCTTCTTCAGAAGAGATATTCGCGATATTTCCAGTAATCTGCTTGCATTTATTAAAGGATCAAAGCGGTCACACAGTATTAGTAAACTTACGTGTTTTCTTACAATATCAACGTTTTTTACTGCATTAATTGGAACTCCAATCTTATTGTTAAGTATAAATCAACTGAATTTACCGGGTAATATCGCAACATTATCTATAGGGTCTTTACTAATCGTAACAGGATTCATCCAACTCACAGTAAGAAGGAAAAAGGATTCATTTAAAAGATTGCGTCTGATGGATGCAATACCTGTTGGAATCACCCAGGGATTAAGTGTTCTTCCGGGTATAAGTAGATCAGGGATTACTGTATCAACACTTCTTTTCTTACATTATGAGGCAAAGGAAACACTTCAGCTTAGCTATCTTCTGAGTATACCAGTGATTATTGGAGCAGCGATAGGGTTGATTCTCCTTAATCAAGTCATATGGGATCTAAGTGTTATCGTTGCATTAGGTGCGTCATTTATTACAGGGATAATCACAATCAGACTCTTTATTACATTATCGCAAAAAATAAGATTCGGTTATTTCTGTATTATTTTTGGGTTGATAAGTTATCTTGTCCTAGTAATATAATTATTAGTAAATATCAGTAAGAGAATGCCCATAATATTGAAAATAATTTTATATTTTATTGACAAATGTTTTTATAAGTAATACTTGATCATTGTCTTGATGGAATATGCCAATAAGCTTAAGTTTTGACCATTTCCCACTTTGCCCTAAATGCGGTGGTTCAACTAAAGCACAACTCGTACCAGTATACGAATTTTCTGGAGGAAATCCTCAAACAGGAATAGCACCTACAGACATTTTTTATTGGAAATGCTCAAATCCTAGATGTAAAGTTACAATAGAACCCTAATAACGCTTCAAGATAAGTTAATCATATTCGACGATGCCTATTTGAATTTATCGATGATGAGTTGGCTGATTACTTATTTGGAGCCCCGGGCGGGCTTTGAACCCGCGACCTACGGCTCTCTTCAAGTGTTTAGCCCGTACAAGGGTCGACCAGTTTAAGACTGTCCGTCGCTATACCGGGCTAAGCTACCGGGGCATCTATATAAAAAGGGTAAGTGAAAAAGAGGTTCATAACCTTTACCATCTTATTATCTGAATTATAATCAAAAAAAGATTTTTGAAAGGGTATATTTTTATTTTGGACCAGTTAACCTGTTATTCTAAATAGAAAGCCGGGGTGGCTCAGTTGCGGCTAGACCATTTATATAGAGATGGGCTGAAGCGTTGGACTCATAATCCAAAGGTCGCGGGTTCGACTCCCGCCCCCGGCACCTAAACACAGACGCTTTTCAAGAAAACACGGCCATTTTGAAGCTGGATTAAATCACTATTTTTCTTCCTCTCTTGAATAAGGAATGCCGAGAGCAGCTGGAGCACCTAGTCTTTTCTGTAGTTCCTTTGTTCCAATGATAACTAAAGTAAATATTGTAAATAGATAAGGAAGCATAGATAAAAGATTTGGTGAAATTCCAAAAGGTTGAAGTCTGTATTGGAACGCTTCTATCCCACCAAAGAGATATGCTCCTATTAGTGCACGACTTGGACTCCACATTGCAAAAATAGTTAAAGCTACTGCAATCCAACCACGACCAGCTGTCATCCCTTCTATCCACGCTGGAGCATACGCTACTGATAGATAAGCGCCCCCTACCCCAGCAAAGATACCTCCAAGGAAAGTGCATAAATATCGAATTAGAGGAACATTAACTCCCAGAGCATCAGCAGTAGCTGGATTTTCACCAACAGATCTAATATTTATTCCTATTCTAGTTTTAAAAAGAATTATCCACAATAGTAATGTCATTATAACAGAGGTATAGACAAGGGGATCATGTTGAAATAGGGAAGGACCGAATATCCAAATGTCACTTAGAATTGGCACTGATATAGGAATTAATTTAATAGGTAAGGGTTTACCTATGAACGCTCTTCCAACCAAGCCACTCATACCAAGCCCAAATAAAGTTAACGCGATTCCAGATACTATCTGATTTGTTCGAAGAGAAATACTTAAAAAACCATGAATCAAAGCTAAAATTCCGCCAATTATAGCTGCAGATAATATCCCTAAAAAAATGTTATTTGTTGTAAGTGATACACCAAAACCGACCACAGCACCCATTATCATTATGCCCTCAACACCTAGATTTAGTATCCCAGAACGTTCCGTGTAAATTTCACCTAAAGTCGCAAAAAGAAGAGGAGTACCTGCTTTAATAGCTGATTGTAAAGAGGAAATAATAAATTGTTCAATACTCATTTGTAGTTAACTCCTTAAAACAATTTTATATCGAGTTAAAAATTCACATCCAAGAATAAAGAACAATATAAGTCCATTGAACATATTTATTGTAGCAAAAGGAAGATTTAATGATGTTTGAATTGCATCACCACCGACTAATAATCCACCGAATAAAATTGATACGGGGATCATAGCTACTGGATTTAACCTACTAAGCCACGCTACTATAATAGCTGTATAACCATAACCTGGTGAAATTCCAACTCGTAGTCGATGTTGAATACCTGCGACTTCACCTACTCCAGCAATACCAGCTAGACCCCCACTAACTATCATTACAAGAACAATTATTTTCAAATAATTAATGTGAGCGTACCTAGCAGCATTAGGATTCTCACCAATAACCTTAATCTCGTATCCTAGAGTAGTTCGTGTAAGTAGAAAATATATTAAAATTGATAATACAAGACTGATGATAAGTGTTGGATAGTGAATACGTGTATTGAGAAAATATGGCAGTTGCGCTGATGTTGAAAATTCATTGGTGTAGGGAAATCCATATTCTTCAGTTCCTTTCCAAGGACCATATACCAAATACATAACTAATTGAATTGCAATATAGTTCATCATCAAGGTAGTAATAATTTCATTAGTTTTGAGTTTCACTTTTAGGATTCCAGGAATAACTCCCCAGAAAGCACCACCTAAAAATCCTACACAGAACATGCTCATCAAGATAACTATAGCAGGTTTGTCTTGAAATGTTAATGCAACCCAAGTAGCGGCGGTAGCACCAATGAATAATTGACCTTCTGCACCAATATTCCATATCATAGCTTTGAAAGCTATTGCCAAACCTAATCCACATATCAGCAAGGGTATAGCTTTAACTAGTGTCTCAGATATTCCATAGTAACTACCAAAAGCACCCTCAAATATTTTTTGATACGCATAAAGTGGATTTACTCCATAAATAAGGAATACGATAGCAGCAACAAATAGCGCTAGTATCACCGAAAAAATAGAAATAAGCAAGGATATTTGTTTTGGTATAATTGTTCTTTTTACAATTGTAAATCTCAATATGTTATCAGCCTCAACTAGTTATATGCTTAATTCCAGTCATCATCATACCTATTTCCTCAATTTTTGTTGAATCAGCCTCTACAATACCCATAATTTTCCCATCGTATATCACGGCAATACGGTCACTCAAGGACATTATTTCATCTAAATCCTCAGAAACTAAAAGAATACTTGTACCCTCTTCTTTTTGATTCAAAAGAAATTGTCGTATATGTTCAGTAGCACCAATATCAAGGCCATAAGTAGGATGTGAAGCAACAATCAGTTTAGGTTTTCCTGAAGTTTCCCGAGCTAAAATAAGTCTTTGAATATTCCCGCCAGAGAGAAGTTTTACCGGTGTATCTCTGCTTGGTGTTATAATATTGAATTTTGAAATCAACTTATCAGCATGTTTTTTCATATATGAAATATTTAGAATAATCCATTTTGAAAAAGGTGAGTTGTGATATGAATTTAAAATAAGATTCTCAGCAACACTCATATTTGGTACTATTCCCATTTTTATACGTTCCTCGGGAATATGTGCAATATTCGCCGTTTTAAGTTCAATTTCTCCTTTGTCTATCTTTCTCAATCCAGTGATGACTTCAACAAGTTCTCGTTGTCCATTTCCTGCTACACCTGCTACTCCTAAGATTTCATTTTCATGCAACGTTAAGGATATACCTCTTAAAGCAGGTAATCTCCTATCATTTTTTGCATAAATATTTTTTATCTTTAAGATAACATTGCCTACAATTGTTGGTTTCTTCTCTAAATGGAATAGAACGTCACGACCTATCATCATCTTTGCTAATTGAGAATTATTTGTCTCAGCTCTGCTTAGAGTATTCACAATTTTACCATTCTTTAATACGGTTATTCGGTCACTTATAGCAAGTGCCTCATTCAATTTATGAGTGATAAAGATAACAGATCTTTTTTCTTTTACTATTGATTTTAAAATTTGAAATAAGTCATTGACTTCTTCAGGAGTAAGAACAGACGTTGGTTCATCAAGTACTAATATATTCGCATTCCTAGAAAGCGCTCGAAGAATTTCTACTCGTTGTTGTTCTCCAACAGATAATTGCCAAATTTTAGCATCCGGATCAACATGTAGATTATATATTTTCGACAATTCTTTGATTTTTTCTATAACCTTATATTCGGGAAAGAATAATGCAGCCTCAGAAAAGCCCAATGTTAGATTTTCAGCTATTGTAAGTGAAGAAACTAAGCGAAAGTGTTGATGTACCATACCTATTCCATGTCTTATCGCATTTTTTGGAGTCATTGAAATTTTTTGACCATTGATTAGAATGTCACCAGAATCCGGTTTATATTTGCCAGAAAGGATATTCATTAAAGTTGTTTTACCTGCACCATTCTCACCTAATAAAGCATGAACTTCTCCAGCAAATACAGTTAAATTTATGTTGTCATTTGCAATAATACCTGGAAATTTTTTAACGATCTGCTTCATTTCTACTATTACTTTTGTCAACTTGATATCCTCCTTCAAGTTTATTTATATTAGGAGGATTAGTGAAGTTTACTGAATTAAGCATCTGCTATTTGTAATGTATTAATTTTTTTATAGATAACATATTTTGCTGATTACTTCTAAATACAATCAAAGAAATATTACACTTTTAAATTCTAACCAAAGAATCCATGAGGAGAACTAAATGAATAGAAAAATTAGTAATAAAAAATTATACTAGCTAGCTAAACATTTTGCTAAAGATCCTTGTTTAAGAGGAATATTTGTTATTGATTATAATAAGCAATTTAAAGGTGTAATTACCAGATATGATCTTATTAATTGGGTAAAGTATAAGCTTAGCTGATAAAAACGCTGATTTAATCTCTTTAGAAGAAGTTGATCGATATGTATACCAATTTACCGTTAAGGACATCATTAGTAGATATAGTTATCGTGCTTATGTAAAACCTGAAGAAACACTGATAGTAGCTTTAGAGTTGATGATCTCTGAAGACCTTATAAAAATTCCTGTTGTCGATGAGGGCAATAGAATAATTGGTGATTTAACACTATCAGAAATTTTAAATGAAGGCATTTACGAACTTAAATGATGATACTATCCTACATATAGTTAACTTCTATGATTTACGAAGTCGGGAAGAAATTTTCTTCTTAAACAATAACGATAATCCTAAACCAAGAAAAAGAAATGACATAGATATCACCATAGATTCGTCTCCCCATAGTGAGGCTACATATAAACTAGGTGCTGCTAACAAATATATTAAACCATAAATATCTACAGTAAGGTTAAAAGTACCTAGATTAAAAGAAGTTACCTCTGGTATCTCTGTTAAACCACGAACCGTTAGTAATTATGCTATTGCGATACAGATAAAGAAAAGACCACCCACTATTGATT
>CAZAXO010000078.1:0-9174 GCA_964489085.1 uncultured Candidatus Bathyarchaeia archaeon | reverse complement strand
TGTTAAAGGTAAAGGCGCTATTGTTTGGGACGTAGATGGAAAAGAGTATATTGATTTAATATCCGGATTCGCCGTCAGTAATATAGGACATTGTCACCCGAGAGTTATTCAAAGAGTTAAAGATCAATGTGAAATCCTGTTTCAGTATGCTGAAATGCCGAATGAGGCTCGTATAAAACTCGCTGAAAAATTAATTGATATAACACCAGGTCATTTCAAGAAAAAAGTCTTTTATACCGTAACCGGAGGAGAAGCCGTCGAATTTGCATTAAAAGCAGCTCGGTATTATACAAATAGGCCGTCTATTATGGGTTTCAGAGGAGCCTACCATGGAAGAACATATATGGCCTCAACTGTAACAAGTAACGCCTATATGAGATATTTCCAAGGTTTCCCACTCGATATAGGTGTTATCCATCTACCCTACGCTTATTGTTATCGCTGTCCCTTCAGCAGAGAGGTTGAGAGCTGTGATATGGAATGCACCAAATACATAGAGGAACATTTTAACAGTAATTGGTATGGCGTCAAGTATAAAGGAGAAAATGTTGATATAAATAATGTTGCAGCAATAATTGTAGAGCCAATGCAAGGCGCTTCGGGGTATATTACTCCTCCTCCTCAATTTTTAAAGGACTTACGAAGAATAACTGAAGACAATAATACCTTATTGATAGCTGATGAGATACAAACTGGCTGGGCTAGAACTGGAAAGATGTGGGCATGTAATCATTCAGATGTTGAACCAGATATCATGACCGTGTCAAAGTCAATTGCAGGAGGACTCCCCTTATCAGCTACGATTGGAAGAGAAGAAATCATGGATGAACTCGGTCCAGCAGCCCATACAACTACATTTGCCGGATACAATCTCGCATGCGTATCAGCACTCGAAGCCATTGATATTTTCGAGGAAGAAAAATTAGCTGATACCGCTGCAAAAATGGGGGCGTATTTCTATAAAGCTTTAGAAGAATTAATGGAAAAGCATCCATTAATAGGAAATATAGAAGGAAAAGGAAAAGGACTCTTCATTGGAGTAGAACTGGTAAAAGACCGGAAAACAAAGGAACCCGCAAATGAAGAGAATATCATTGTTCAAAGGGAAAGCCGTAAAAACGGGGTATTATACGAGAGGGGCGGCTGGTATGGAAACTTGATTAAGTTAATTCCACCAATCGTTATTACACAAGACCAAATTGACAGAGTTGTTGAAGTATTTGATGATGCACTGAAAGTTGCGAAAAAATTGTATCTAGCAACTGCTAAGGTATATACCTTCGATTGAGTAAAGTCTCGATAAGCTTCGGCTAGCAAGTAATCAATGAACTAAAAGGTTACATCTCTTTGTTCTGGAACCAGATTAATAGGAGTCTTATCTTCCAATACTTGAAAAACATTATTTAAAGCTGTGAATCCCATTCGTTTACATGTTTCAACAGTGTCAGCACCAATATGAGGTGTTAAAACAACATTATCTAATGATAATAATAAATCATCTTTGGAGATAGGTTCAACTTCGAATACATCTAAAGCAGCCCCAGCTATTCGTCGTTTATTTAACATTTTCCTTAAACTATCTTGATCAATAATGGTGCCTCTCGATGTGTTAACTAAAAATGCGCTTTTTTTTAGTAAATGTAACTCTCTTTCACCGATCATTCTCTGAGTTTCCTTATTTAATGGTGCATGAATGGTAACATAATCTGATTTTTTAAGAAGTTCATCGAGGGTAACATGCTTTGCTTTAAAAAGGTTTTCAGCTTGTTTATTTCTGAGTTTATCCGTATAGAGTATATCCATGTCAAAAGCATATCCTCTTTTAGCAACTTGAAATCCGATGCGACCAAGTCCGATAATTCCTAATATTTTGTGGTGAAGATCTCGTCCTAATTGAAACGGTTTTCCCGTTTTAACCCATTCTTCCCTAGTATAATTATTTGCATGTATAATAGATCTTGATAAACTGAGTAATAATGCAAATGTTAAATCGGATACTGCTTCAGCTAATACGGGAGTAATTGATACATACACATTATGACGGCTGCATGCCTCTACGTCTACATTATCATATCCTACTCCGAATCTACTTACCACTTTTAGTCGGGAAGCTTTTGTCAATGCTTCTTCATTTAATTGTATTTTAGCATCGAGGATAATTCCATCATAGTTTTCTATATTCTTTAAGAATTGGTCTTGATTATATGGTTCAAAGATGATATCCATAGCGTCACTGAACTTTTCTATATCATTAAGATCGTAAAGGGCTGGACCCTCAAGGGATAATATTTTTGGTTTCATATTTCTTTCTCCCGTAGAATTGATAAATTATAATGTATATTTTAATTGTTGATGCTACACTAAGTTGTTCATTTAATTCGTCTTCTACTTCAATGTACAAATAAGTTTAACTACATAAAGATTCAGATAATGATCGAAATTCTTTTATCTTCATCATAAAAAACAATTAGGATAGGAGAGAGTTTCTTCTTGGAGATTACTCAACTAAAAACATTTCTAGTCAATGCAGAATGGAAGAATCTTGTATTCATTGAAATAGCGACTGATGAAGGAATATCTGGAGTGGGTGAAGCAACCATTACTGGAGGCCTTGAAAAACCAGTAGAAGCAACAGTACTTAACCTAAGACGCTTCATACTAGGAGAAAATCCATTTAATATTGCGAAACTTTGGAAAAGAATGTATAGTCTAATTCATGATAGTAGACAACCAGGTACTATTCATTTAAGTGCAATAAGTGGAATTGAAATGGCTTTATGGGATATTATTGGTAAAAAATTGAATACTCCTGTATATAATTTACTGGGCGGTCGCTGTCGAGATAGGATACGAGTCTACGCTAATTGTCATAGATTCTTTAGATTAGCACGTAAACCAGCAGATTATGCTAAAAAAGCAGGTGAAGCTATTGAAAGAGGATTCACCGCGCTCAAATGGGATCCATTTGGATCCTGTAGTACAACGATTAGTGAGGATGATTTAAGGAAGACCATCGAAATAGTAAAAGCTGTTCGTAATGCTGTTGGCGACGATGTAGATTTATGTATTGAGGCCCATGGAAGATTCAATTCTTATACTGCTATTAAGATAGTGAATAAATTAGAGAATTATAATCCTCTTTGGTTTGAAGAACCCGTTCCACCTGAAAACGTGGAAGCCTTAGCAGAGGTAAAGAATAAAGTCACTGTACCGATTGCCTCAGGTGAACGCTTATTTACTAAATATGGGTTTCGTGAACTCCTTGAAAAACGGGCAGTTGATATAATTCAGCCAGACGTGGTGCATGTTGGTGGAATATTAGAAACAAAAAATGTTGGAGCTATGGCTGATGCGTACTATTTACCAGTTGCTCCTCATAATCCTAATGGTCCAATTGCGACAAGTGCAACGATACAAGTAGCTGCCTTTCTACCAAATTTTCTAATATTAGAATTTTTCCTAAAAGATTTTCCATGGCTTGATGAACTTGTATCTCCTCCCCTCAAAATCAAGAAAGGGTATGTGGATATACCAACAAAACCAGGACTTGGAATAAGTCTGAATGAAAAGGCAATTATGAAATATCCATATAAAGATGTTTCTCCTCCCCTTAAGCTCAATGAGGAGATCTTCATATAAAAGCTACCGGTAGGTACACTCTATTAGTTGCGAGTCTCTCATCTAGCTATGCAGTTAGTCACAATCAAAGTTTGGTGTTGGAGGCGTAAAAAGAAATTCTACTTTAGTTCCCTACTTTTATGTATATCAAGCTGAAAAAAAAGGTTATACGCTGTAAAGCTAGCTAGCTAATTTAGTTATAATCCGATATCGACCCTAAAAAAATTCTTTCGATTACCCCTTTTTTAATTGAGGATTTTAGTCGAGAGTAAAAATGATAATATGATGGTTTTGGCAGATCCGTGGAGACTTATACCTTATAGAGTTAATTCAACAATTTACTATTATAACTCAAAAAGGTATGTGCAAGCCTAGCTACAATAAAGCTGAAAGTAGACTACTTAATATGAATTATATAAAACCTTAATATTGTAATCTTTTTATAACATTTTTCTTAATGATTAATAATTAAAAAAGCCGTTGATAAGATTAATTTATATCTTTTACAGATTAATGTTAGGGAGTAGTGTGTAACTTGTCGAGTGCAGTTGAAGAAAAAGAGACAAAGAAATCATTAACTCAGGATCTTATGGAAATCAAGAATTTAAAAGTTAATTATAAAATAAAGAAAGGGGCTATCAAAGCTATTAACGATGTAAGTTTCACAATAAAAAGAGGAAAAATCTTTGGTTTAGCTGGAGAATCAGGCTGCGGTAAGTCAACTCTTGCGTACACCATCCTGGGATTGATACGATACCCAGGCTATGTAGAGAGTGGCTCAATCATTTTTAATGGCAGAGACATTTTGAAGTTAAAGGAAAAGGAGCTGCAGAAACTGAGATGGAATGAAATATCTATCATAACTCAGAGCGCTATGAACGCTCTTAATCCGGTTATGAGGATTAAAGAACAAATGACTGATGGGATGTTAGCTCACGGCTATTATACTCAAGAAAAAGAAGCGAGTAAGCTTGCAGCTAAGATGTTGAAGCTCGTGAAGATTAGCGATTTAAAGCTCAAATCGTATCCTCATGAACTGAGTGGTGGAATGAGGCAGCGTGTTACAATGGCAAGTGCTCTGGCTATGCATCCTAAATTAATGATTGCGGATGAGCCGACGACTGCATTAGATGTTGTTGTTCAAAAGAGTTTTCTTCAGACCATGTTAGATCTTAAAGAAGAATTTGACATCTCGATCCTTTTCATTACTCATAGTATTTCCATTCTCGCTGAAATTGCTGATGTTATTGGGATAATGTATGCAGGTAAATTAGTAGAGATAGCTCCTACTGAAGATATTTTTTACAATAGTAAACATCCTTATACTACTGGATTAATCGCATCAACTCCATCAGTGAGAGGAGAGAAAAAAGAGCTTAAAGGTATTCCAGGATCGCCACCAGACCTTATCTCTCCTCCGGAGGGATGTCTATTTCATCCTCGCTGTCCATATGCCTTCGATAAATGTCATACAGAGCACCCTCAACTTATTGACGTTGGAAAAGACCACCAAGCAGCATGTTATTTGATGGAGAAAAGGTGAAGGAATTGAAAGCAAATAATGAATCAAGTGAAAAGCTAGTTGTTGTTGATAAATTATCGAAATTTTTTCCTGTAAGATCTGGTTTTTTAGGTGAAACGAAGTATGTTAATGCGGTTGAGGATGTATCCTTCTCAATTGGACAAAAGCAGACTCTTGGATTGATTGGTGAAAGTGGCTGTGGAAAAACTACAACAGCCACTCTTATCTTACACCTTTTGGAACCCACTAATGGAGCTGTCTTATTTGATGGTCAAAGCATATTCGCTTTCAATAAAAAAGAATTGAAAAAGTATAGGCGTAAAGTCCAACTTATCTTTCAAGATCCATATTCATCACTAAATCCTGTACATGATGTTTGGAATCAACTTAACCGTCCTTTCATTATTCATAAGTTAACACATTCACGTGAAGAATTGCTTGATAAAGTTAGTTCTCTCCTTGAAACAGTGGGACTTACCCCAGTCAATGATTATATCCACAAGTATCCACATGAGCTTAGTGGAGGAGAGCGTCAACGTGTCGGAATTGCCAAAGCATTAGCGGTAAATCCGATATTTATTGTTGCAGATGAACCAGTTTCTATGTTAGATATGTCGCTCCGTGCAGGTATCCTTAAACTCATGATGCAACTAAAAGAAGAAAGAAACTTAACATACCTGTATATTACTCATGACCTTGCTAGTGCAAGATATTTTTGTGACTCCATAGCTGTTATGTACCTTGGAGAGATCGTGGAAATGGGTGAAACAGAAGAAGTAATCCTCAATCCAAAACATCCCTATACCAATCTACTCTTATCAGCAGTTCCTGTTCCAGATCCGAAATCAGTTGTCAAACGACTTGAAATAAAAGGAGGGATTCCTGATCCAACTGATCTACCACGAGGATGCAGATTCCATCCACGTTGTACCTATGCAAAAGACATCTGTAAAGAAAAGAAACCTCCACTACTAGAAATAGATACGAATCATTATGTTAGATGTGTGCTCTTCAACTCATAAAAAGTTATTTCTTCAATAGATTAAGATTTCATACCACTGTAGGAAAATAAATAACAATAAAAAGGAAGATGTGTTAATCGCAAAAGCTACTTGTCCTCTTTTGAGATGGGTGTATACATTTAATCTGTATACAAGATGAGTATTATAACACTTGACAGTGAAGCTGTTACAATTATGTCAATGTAGACAATTACTCTGATGTTTGATTCAGAAGGTATAACTAAAAAACTGAAAATGGAGAGGAGCAGTAAGGTAAGTGATACTGCAAGTAGTGGACGGAGGAAGCTAATCGGAATAAAGACTTTTATTTTGCTTACCAAAGACATAGAAATCATTTATTTAAACATTTCTGCAAAGTGTTATATACTTTTGTACTATTTAGTAAGCTATGAAAAATATAATGAAAAACTTCAGAAAACAAACCTTAACTTTGGTACTTATACTTTTACTTTCCACATTGCTAGCATCCGTTAAAATACCTGTAACAGCACAAGAGGAAATTCCTCGTGGAGGAATTCTTCGCATTGAAGCACACGGGGTATATACCGAAAACTTTAATCCATTTAATCCTGGACTCCAAGCTGACTATAGTCTTCACTGGAGTTTAATCTACGAAACACTATTGTACATCGAGGAAATGAAAAATGGAGAAGAGCATCCATGCTTAGCAACTGGTTACGAATGGAGCGATGACGCTAAAACATTAACCTTCTTTATTCGAGAAGGAGTCATATGGCATGATGGAGAACCCTTCACTCCAGACGATGTTGCTTTCACCTTCAACTACATACTCGATCATGAAGAACTCGATTTAAAGGGTATCGGAGAATACGTTGAAAGCGTTACTGTCGATGGGAATTCCGTTGTGTTTAAATTCAAGTTTGCTAACGTACCTGCTCTTTGGTATATCGCTGATTTAATACCTATTATTCCAGAGCACATTTGGAAAGACATAGATAATCCAGCTGAGTTTACGAATCCTAATCCTATCGGTACAGGACCTTTTGTATTAAAGAGTTTCTCTCCCGCAGTGATACACTATGACAGTTTCTACCCTGACTATTGGCAAGAAGGAAAACCATACGTTGACGGTGTTATGATACCTATATACGAAGGAAACGTTGATGCAACAATGGCTCTTGTCGCACATGAAATTGATTGGGGTCGACTATTTATAGCGGATATCGATGAAACCTTTGTTGCGAAAGACCCCGAACACAACAAATATTTCTTTACACGATCTCAACCATGGCCGATGTATGTCAATCTTAAAAATCCAATATTATCCGAGTTAGATGTTAGAAAAGCAATCGCTATAGGAATTGATAGGCAAGAAGCAGTCGATAAAATACTATACGGTTATACAGAACCTTCAGGCCCTTCAGGAATAGTTGTTCCAGTACATCGTGAATGGTGGAATCCAGCTATCCCTGAATTCTTCGATGACAATAATCCAGAAGGTGCGATCGCACTCCTGGAAGGACTTGGCTATAAACGAGGATCAGACGGTATCTTCGTCACACCAGATGGTGAACGGCTTTCCTTTGAGTTTGCTACCTGTGTTGGTTGGACTGACGACATCGAAACAAGTAAACTCTGGGCAAAACAGCTTCAACGATGCGGTATAGAATTAGATTTACAATCCTATGAGTTTTCAACGTGGATCAACAAAATGGAAATAGGAGATTTCGATTTAATATTTGGTTGGACAGACAGCGGTAATAGCCCATACTATTGCTTGAATGTAATTCTCAACAGTAAATATTCAGCTCCCATAGGTGAACATGCAGTCAGTAATTATGGACGATGGGAAGATCCAGAGACTGATCAGTTACTCTTAGATTTTACTCAATCCACTGATAAAGACGAACAAAAAGCAATCATCTATAGATTGCAAGAAATATTCGCAGAGAACTTACCTTATATTCCTCAATACGATGGTGTTGGATGGTTACAATACCAGACTGAAACATTTGTTGGATGGCCTTCACCTGAAAACCCATATACTGTTACTGGGTGGGGTGAAACTACAGGTCAATTCACTATGATCGCTCTTAATGTTCATTTACGACCTACTGAACCAGTTGAAACTTCAACACCTACCCCTGTAGAAACTTCGACACCAACTCCAACTGTAGCTCCAACAGAGTCGCCAACACCAAGTCCCGCGCCTTCTCCTGGTATGTCACCATATCTCTTACCCGGAGGTATAGTGATAATAATCATAGCAGCTATCGGAGCACTACTATATCGTAGAAGACGAAGTTCATAACCCCTTAACCACCACACTTTTTTTTATTTTAATGTGAGTGTGCGTATATGGAAGGACGGAAGAAAATATGGATAAAAAATATTCTCACGTTAATTATTTCATTATGGATAGCTTTAACCGTAAACTATATAATTCCAAGGCTGATGCCGGGTAACCCTATCTCAACACTTATCGCATCATATAGAGGTTCCTTGAGTCCAGAAGCAGTATATGCTATTGAAAAAGCATTTGGTTTAACAAGCGGAAACGCCTTAGAGGGATACTTTTTATACATGAGCGAGTTATTTCGTGGCAATCTAGGAGTTTCAATACGGTTTTTCCCCACTCCGATTATTGAGGTAATAGCCTATGCATTACCCTGGACCATTTTTCTAGTGGGAGTAGGCCTTGTGATTAGTTTCAGCGTGGGTGTTCTTTTGGGTATGGTTTTAGCTTGGAAAAGGGGATCAATCACAGATAGCATAGTTACAACTTTTCTCATCTTTCTAAGATCGTTTCCATACTTCTGTATTGCAATTATAATACTTTATTATGCAGGATATAAATGGGGAGTAGTTCCATTATCGCATGCTCATGATCTATATCTGACACCCTCATTATCAGGTGAATTTTTACTAAGTGTTTTATATCATGCAATTGCGCCTCTCAGTGTCATAATTGCTAGTACTTTAGGAGAATGGATGCTAGTTATGAGAAACAATATGATTGTTACTCTACAAGAAGATTTTGTGGAGTTAGCT
>CAZAXO010000077.1:0-9203 GCA_964489085.1 uncultured Candidatus Bathyarchaeia archaeon | reverse complement strand
CTATATGCAGTTGGATTGGTTTCCTTTTCTGTATCAGTCTTCCTGTTGGATGATTCAGGTTATCCACGTGAGGATTATCAATTGTTTTTAAGATTCTTCGAGTCATCTCGTTTTGACTCATGTTGAGGTGAGAGTGGACACCGGCGCCTACTACATCTAGTCCATCTAATATTGTTTCGTTGATATCTACGCTTCCATCCTTAAGAATATTCAATTCTACTCCTTTCAAAAGACGGATCCCGTTAGTAGTATCATTGATTTTATCGATTTCTGTTCCTTGTTTCAGGAGCATGTCTTCATCGAGGCCGCGTGTCATCGCTAAATATTTTGAGTGATCCGATATTACAACATAGTCTAATCCAATCCTCTTAGCCTCTTCCATCATCTCAAGTATCGAGTGAGACCCATCTGTCCAATTTGTGTGAACCTGAAAATCGCCCTTCAAATCATTATACTCAAGTAATCGTGGAATCTTATGTTGCTTTGCAGCTTCTATTTCTCCTGTATTCTCTCTCAGTTCTGGGGGGATCCATTGCATACCTAATTTCTCGTAAATCTCTTCTTCTGTTCTTCCAGCTATTCGCTTTTCACCCTTAAATAATCCATATTCACTTAGTTTACACTTTTTTTCAATAGCAATTCTTCTGAGGATAATGTTATGATCCTTGCTACCGGTAAAATATTGGAGGGCTGAACCGAAACTTTCATCTGGGAGAACTCTGAGGTCAGCATCCATTCCTATTGTTAATTTAACAGATGATTTCGTGTTTCCCTTGTCGATTATATCGAGTACTTCTGGTATGGAAACAAAGAAATCTATTACTTTCTGAGGATTATCTGAGATAACAAGGAAATCAGCATCACCGATAGTTTCTCTCATCCTTCTTACCGAACCTGCTACTTCTACCTTTGTTACCTCGGGGAGGGATCTTAGCTTATCCTTGATCTCACGAATTAAGGGAAGAGTAAAGCCGAGAATGTATCGTCCTTTACTTTGCTTAGCAAAAGCTATGCTTTTTAAAATATTGTGTTCAGTTTTTTCTTTAAACCCTGGTAGATGACGTATCTTATGAGTTAATGCGGCTTCTTCAAGATCATGAAGGTCTTTAATCTTCAATTTCTCCCAGAGAATCTTCATAGTTTTCGTTCCTATCCCCTCTATTTTCGAGAGGCTTTCAATATCAACAGGAACGTTCTTCTTCAATTCTTGATGGTATTTGAGTTGGCCTGTTTGGATCAATTCTCGTATTTTGTTAGCGATATTCTGACCTACTCCTGGAATTTTAATGAGACCTTTAAGTCCATCTCTGTTATTGATTTCCTCTACTTCTTCTTCTAATTCTTCAATTGTTCTTGCAGCCTTCTCGTATGCTCTGGGCTTAAACTGGACATCATCCATCTCAAGAAGAAGAGATATTTCTCTTAAAATCTTAGCAATATCGTTATTTCTCATATCATTTATGCCTTTCCAAGATGTTATTACTCACTATCTGCACTATCTCTCATCTATGATTTAATGTAATTATTTTTTTTATATAATTTTATTAGCTGATCCAAATCAACTCTGAGGCTAGCTTAGTATCTAATTGTTATTTTGTCTCCGGAGACCAGAAATAATATTACAGCCTAGAATGGATTTAAAATTGATTCAACATCCAATCTTCTAAGCTGTAATTTTTTTCAAATATACGATAACTAGAGATCATGAGGTTTCATGTGCTAAGGCCCTTCCCCGCACCAGAAAACGATTATTTCAAGCTTATCTAAGCCAAATAAGGCAGAAATAATCCCTGAATTCGGGTTACGATTCTGAATCATATTTACCGGCAAATCTATAAAAATAAAAAAGGAAATTTAAACTAGTCTTCTATAAACTTACATAGTCTATGATCTCTTGATTATATACTATCAGAGCATCTGCCTCAGCATCAGTTACTCTCCCCTAAATTCAGCAAAGCATTTATCTGATTGATAAAAGTCACTAGTTTCCACACTGCAGCTGTCTCATGTCCATCCTCAATAGAATCAATTAGTTAGCTAACAGCTGATAAATAAGAATCTTTCAGCGTACACATAAATAGTTATATATAGTTTGGTCTATGGTCAAGTGATGACTATGGCACTTGAAAAAGAAATTCTGGAAGAGTTGAAAAAGATTCGGGAAGCAGTTATGCCAAAACCTTCTCCACCACCTCCAAAAGGAATATGGGCAGAATTTGTTGCATTTATCGGTAAAACAGGTGTTCTCGGGTTAGCAATAGGTTTCATCATGGGTTTATATATCGGTAAAGTTGTATCAGCTCTTGTTCAAGATATCATCATGCCCATCCCTGGAGCCTTAATACCAGGAGGCGATTGGAGAAAGGCTATTTTCAGCATATCGATAGGGTATGGGATGAACTTTGCGATCGGCGACTTTATCGGTGTCGTTATCGACTTTCTTATCGTCGCAGGAGTCGTCTTCATGATAAGTAAATTTGCAGGCAAAATAAAGACTTGATAGATGCCAAGTTTGAATAAAGGATGACTCAAACTGTATTCATATATATGTTTTCGATGAAATTTTTCGATTTTTACAGGTAAATAGATGCTAAGATCCCAGCTCCTCCGCACCAGAAATAAATTCTATTCAATCTTATTTAAGAATAGTAAACGTGTATTGGAGTTATTACTTCGATGAATTTTACCAGTAGAGGTAGGAATAAAAATCTAAAATCTTATTGGGTGAAAATTATGAATACGATTGTTAAGTATTTCAGAGCGATCATGGTTTGGAGGAAGCTCTCATCTTTTCTAGTACGATTAGTCAAGAAATCAATAATGCTGTCTTTATTTCAACATACATTGTTCATTTCAGATCTTTTTTAATATCTTCTCTGATCAAGTCAATGGAACGCATATTATTTAAACCGTTTTCAGCTGGAGGAAGAAGCTTACCTTCTTGAATACAATTGGAGAAATGTCGTATCTCCGAGAAATACGGATTTAAACCTTCTACAAGGACATTCTCTATTCCAAATACATCTTTTACCTTTACTACGCTATCTCCATATGAAATGAATGATGGTTCGACTCGAATCTTTCCTTGGGTACCTAAAACTTCATAGAAATCGATGAAACCCATACAGAAACTACAAGTGAAAGAAGCGTATCTATCTCCTTGAAATTGAAGTATAGCGATTGTCGTAGAATCGACCTTTCTATCAGGGTGCATAATACAATGGGCCTTCGCTCCTATAGGTTCAGAATTTAAGATCAATCTTGAAGAGTCTATACAGTAACCCCCTAGATCCATCAGAGCCCCTCCTCCAAGTTCTGGGCGCCATCTAATATTTTCAGGAGTAGGATAAACATTATAGCATAAGGCGGAGTGAAAACCTAGAATTTTACCAATTCTACCACTTGAGATAATCTCTCTAACTTTTTCGTGTTGTGGATGATGCCGATACATAAAGCCCTCCATTAGTAAGACATTATTGTCTTTGCATACTTCAACTGCATGCTTCGCTTCATTGACATTTACAGCGAGGGGTTTTTCAGATAAAACATGCTTTCCAGACTCTGCCGCTTTCACTATCCATTCTAAATGCATTGAATTTGGAAGTGGAATATATACTGCATCTATATTATTGTAATCAATTAACTTCGTATAATTTTCAAATGCTTTTTTCGCTCTAAATTCCTTAACGGCATTCTTAGCTTTATGAATTGATCGGCTTGCTATTCCAACTAGTTCAGCATTTTCAGTTTTAGTAAACCAAGGAGCGATTTTATAATTAATATTCGCAGTTCCAATTATTCCCCATTTAACTTTTTGCATAGTTAATTATTACTATTTTTTATTTATATTTATGCTCGTTTTAGGATTTTCGTGTACTGATTAATTTTTTAATATTAAGGATAAATATTCAGCTTAAAATTTATAGGTCAACTTCTCAAAATGGAGAGTATTCTATCTTATATCTTGCTAGCAACTAGTTTTTAGCGGACAAGCGATGGTTTGACGCATGATTACAGTTGAAAATGGGTTTGAAATTCTTCATTAACTTCATGGGTTTGTGTCCAAACCTCCACACTATTTTTACAGATAAATCTGAGTATAAAATTACTGATACTATAATATATTATAAATCGTCAGTGATCATGTTCTGCGCACACTATAAACCATGCGTTGTATTCTCTCATTACTTTATCTTATCTTTACTTTTTTGACTTAATAGTCGAGATACTTCATTATCTCCCAGGGAGTAACGTATAAGCAGTATTGATTCCAATCATTAGTTTTAAGTTCTATGAAGGCATCGAATATATGACTATCAAGTGTGTCTTTTATAACATCATCTGTTGTCATCTCTTCTAAAGCTTCTTTAAGTGTTGTTGGCAATTCTTTTATTCTATGAGATGTTTTTTCCGCAGCTGAAAATTCATACACATCTTTATCTACAGGATCGCCAGGGTCTATATTTTTCTTGATTCCATCAAGCATCGCATTCTGAATGCAAGAATATGCTAGATAAGGATTACATGACGGATCGACTGCACGGTATTCCAAACGTTTTTGACTAGCAAACTCTTTTCCTTTAAAATAAACTGGCACTCGTACCAATGCTGACCTGTTTCGACGTGACCACATAATGTTGATAGGTGCTTCAAAACCTGGCACTAGCCTCTTATATGAATTAACAATTGGGCAACACACAGCAGTAAGAGCTCTTGCATGTTCTAGTAAACCTCCGATACAATATCTGCCAATCTGACTTAACTCAGCATATTCATCAGATTCATCGTACATCACGTTAATTTCCACTCCGGCTCTGTTTTCCCATAAAGATGTATGTACGTGCATCCCACTGGCATTATCTAAGTAAACAGGTTTTGGCATGAATGTTGCTATCAGTCCATGTCTTTTTGCTACATTTTTAGCCACAAATTTATAAAGAAGAGTTCTATCAGCAGTTTCAATAATATCTCCATATTTGAAATCTATCTCTACCTGTCCATTAGTAGCAACCTCATGGTGGTGCATCTCTATTTCAAACCCAAAATATTCCTTTAGTATAGATGCAACTTCATTACGATATTCATAAGTTGTATCATCAGGAGGTGCTCTAAAATAAGCTTCTTTAGGTCTAATAACTGTATTACCTGGCTTTGTTTCAGGTGAGATAGGAATTACGCGAGGCGCACCCCACGAATCTCCTGAACCACCACTTGGACTAACCCATGGATCCCAATGAAGGTTTGTTGGATCGATAGACTCAAAAACAAAGAATTCTAGCTCAGAACCAAAATAACTTTTATAACCCATTACTTCAGCAGCTTTTACGGCTCTTCTAGCTACATAACCTCTTGGATCTACATCTGATGGCGTAGAAGAGCCAAAAGCTTCATAGATATCACCTAAAACAATAGCGCTCTTCTGGTATTGACTATCATTCCAAGGAATAACATGCAGAGTTTCTAGATCTGGCCTGAAAATCATATCAGACTCATGAATTTTTTTATATCCTCTAATGGAAGAACCGTCAAAACCTATTCCAGATTTAAACGCATTACTCTCTGAGAAGTTTTCGGCGGGGATAACTACATCTTGTATTAAGCCACGAATATCTGTAAAAACGCTGTTTATCCATTGTATGTTATCGTTCTTCAATCTATTGATCGCATTCATATAGCCTCACGTCATATCAATAAAACTACCTCTAACAATGCAAAATATAAATATAGTTGATAAAAAACTATACAAATGTCAATATTATATAAATAAAGAAGAATATATGTTCAACAGGAAGACTATAGGATGCCATTCGACAGAACAGATATTAAAATCATGAAAATGCTAATTTCAGATGCACGACTATCTTACAGACAAATAGCTAAAAATATAGGAATTTCAACTGGTACTGTGCTCACCAGAATAAAAAATCTACAAAACGAAGGAATGATAAAATATCATAGTACAGTTTTTGACCATGAGAAACTTGGTTACGAGTTAACTGTTTTGATGGAGATTACAGTTGCTAAGGGCAAATTAATACAAGTAGAGAAAAAAATATCTCGATTATCTAATGTATGTGCTGTCTATGATATAACAGGTTTGACGGATTCCATGGTTATTGCAAAATTTAAAAGCAGAAAAGAATTGGATGATTTTGTAAAATCAGTTCTCATGATGGAATACGTGGAGAGGACTAATACACATTTGGTATTAAATACGGTGAAGGAAGATTTCAGGTTAATTTAAATATCGTATTCTATTTGATTATTTCTCCAATTAAATAATGGAACTAATTTTGATCGCGCGTAATGCTCGAATCTCAATCGATAATATATTAAAAATTGGAATCGAATACCCCCCCCGTGTATTATGGATAGCTAGCTACAAAAGTGATTATTTTTAATCTTAAGCTAGTACTGTTTTTCTGCGACTATATTTCAACAGTATCTTTTGATGAAATATCTAGAGTAATCTATTTTTTATTGATAAATTGGAGTTTGGGTCCCCACCCCTCACACAAGAAAAAAGCTCATTTCAAGTTTAACATGAAGATTTTAAGAAGAGAGAAATTCTCTCAATTTAAAACCTATTCGTTAAAAATGATAATAAATAAATTATTTACGTAAAAATAATATTGTTGTGGCGGCCCCGCGGTGGTTTGACGTATTATTGCAGCTGAAAATGGGTTTATAATTTTAGAAACTATAACATTCTGTATCTTCTATGTTCATCTGTTGGAATCTCACTCCATACACTATAATTAACTATATATCTTGTTGAATTAGGAATTCATTGAGGATTAAAAATTCAGTTTATTAAATTTTAAACAAGATTGTAATATTATATACGAACCAATTTTTATAATTCCAAACTAGATCCATATTTTAAGATTTTCAATTGGGTCAGCTAGCTAGATATGGGTTATACTTAGTAGAGCGCTATTAACATTATTATTTATTTTTGTTCTTCAAGGTATGTGTTTGTAATCCTAAAGCATATCCAAACAAGAGTGTAATCTTTGTTATAATATTAAAAAGCTCGCTAGAGAGGTTTAGATTAATGTCACTAGGAACATTGTAAGGGAATCCTATTAGTATCCATATAATCCATGATATTAGACATATAGAAAGGAGTAAAGCTGAAGCCTTTGTTAATTGAAAATGTTGTTTAATCTGCTTATAACCTAGAATAAACCATCCACCCACCATGAGATAATGCCAGATCTTGAATCGCTGAATGAATGATTGCAGAGTGTTTAGATAGATAATTGCTGCTACTATATTGAAAATTACTTCATAAAGACTTGTGATGAATACAATAGCGATAACAGAATGATAAAGAGAATCTTTAAAATCATACTTAAATTTCCACGCAATATAAAAGAAGAGAATAATAAGTGTAAAGACAGTGGATATTCTAATATATCCAAGTAAAGGAATAATAAGCCAATATTTAAAAATGATATTTATGATATTTTTTTGAAACAAGTCACTTAATAGTGTAAACAAAATCCTATTCCTCAAATGATAACTCTAATCGTAATATTGATGGTATAAATATATGTCCTAAAGGTAAATAATCATCTAATTATCAAATTAAAAAATAATAACTTACTATTGATTTGATATCGAACAGATATGCCTGAAGAAATATTTAGGGAGATAATTACTTCTTTTTCAAACCTTGAAAATTCTGGGAAAATTCAGAATCTTGTTAGAAAAGCACTTTCCAATGGTATTCCCGCTTTAGAGATTTTCGAGAAGGATATGCGAGTCGGTTTAGATGAGGTTGTAAAAATATGAGGCGTGTGAATATTTCCTTTCTGAACTCTTGTATGCAGCCACTATTATGAGCGAAGTTATGGATATTTAAGCCTGAATTAGAGAAGGGAATACAAGAAGAAAAAGGGAAAATAGTGTTGGGCACTGTTAGAGGTGATATCCATGACATCGGAAAAAACATTTTTAAAATGCTTGCTATCTCATCAGGGTTTACCGTTATTGATTTAGCTAGCTAGCCCTTTTTTATATGAAAAAATGGATTGCACGTATCTGAATGCGAATCTTGGCGGTCGCACATGCTTGGCTAACCATCACATCAAAATCAAAATAATAAAGAAGAGAGGGGATTGAATTTTCCGAATTGTGGACATCTCATATTCTTCCAGCATTTTCTATGGTCGGTTCAATTCCTTCTTCCCCTGATTTCCAACCGGCTGGTGTGACATTCCCGGTGTCAGTAACAAACTTGAAGGCTTGAAGTTGTCTAAAGGTTTCTTCCAAGTTTCTACCGACTGTTTCATTGAGCACCTCGTATCCTCTCACATTACCATCAGGGTCAACGATGAACCTTCCCCTCGTTTCTACACCTGTATCTTCGTCAACTACACCATACTTCCTGCCGATCTCAAATGTTGGGTCTGCCACCATAGGCATTGGTGGAAACTTTCTCTTCGTCTCTTTCAAAGCAGTGGTTATTGCAGGGTTGGTTTCTGCCCAAACCTTGTGGGAGTGAATGGAATCCGCGCTTATCGCGATACCGATTCCACCGAACTGCTTCAAGTTATCATAGTTCCTGATAATTCCAGCGACTTCAGTGGAGCATACGTATGTGAAGTCACCTGGGTAGAAGCAGACTAATACCCATTTCCCTTTGTAATCACTCAATCTTATCTTAGTCACTTTAATCTACTGATAGTTTGGTTTTTTAAAACTTTAAAAGGTCCAGAGAGTTCATATCCAAAATGGAAAGTCTTAATGATTACATTCTAAAGATATCGAAACTGGGTGTCACCGTTCAAAATGAGACAATATTAGATAAAATCAGTTTCAAATTGAAAAGAGCCAAATCTTTAGCGATAACAGGGCCAAACGGCGCAGGCAAATCAACACTCTTCCGAGCACTTCTAAACTTGGCGCCTTACACTGGGAAGGTTGAATGGGCTGACAAAACTACACTGGGCTATGTTCCTCAGAGACTCTCTGAACGAGATATACCTATTTCAGTCAAAGAATTCCTCTCAATTAAGAGCACTTCTAACATTGACAGTAGTTTGAGTGCTGTCGGTCTTGATGGCAAGATCTTGAATAAGACACTGGGTGTTCTCTCGGGAGGACAATTGCAAAGGGTCTTGATCGCTTGGGCTATAATTGATAGGCCACAGGTCTTATTATTCGATGAGCCTACTACAGGCGTGGATCTTGAT
>CAZAXO010000076.1:0-9230 GCA_964489085.1 uncultured Candidatus Bathyarchaeia archaeon | reverse complement strand
CTTCTAGGATGATGGTGATTAACTCTGGAGTGACTTTCGCTATATCATCACTAGATATGACGCCGACAAGTTTTGAGTCTTCAACAACTATTAACCTCCTTACAGCAATGCTGCGCATAGTCTTGGAAGCATCTACAATAGTTGCAGTGGGATCGATTGTTTGTACAGGCTTACTCATAATATCTTTTGCTGTAACGCTGCTTGGCTTCTTATCTTTTGAAACGATCCTAGCTACAAGATCTCTCTCTGTTATTACGCCAACGGGATTCAAATTTTCATCTAATACGACGACACTTCCAACTTTTTTAGTGCGCATCAAGGAAGCAATCTTATCGACTTTATCATGCATATCCACGGTGATTACTGGTCTTGACATAATATCGTTGACTTTCATATGAATATCCTTATCACTAATAGAACTCGTCATCTTCCCTCTAGTAAAGAATAGTTATGATTAATATAAAGTGTCTGCTAGTAAATAACTTAAAACTCTTCGACTCTCATAGTAGATGAGTCCAACCTTACCCTGTAAATATGAATTAGTAAAGTGGCTGAATTAACACCGAGTTACTGTTATCACATTTTATTCATATTTGTTGATTATGGGCATTTTCCATCCAATTCCAAAAGCTTTCGATGTGACTTTGATACCTGGGGCAGCTTGCCAACGCTTATACTCTGAATTTCTAATTCGTTTATATGTGTCTTCCACCGTTTGAATCGGGTATCCCATCTCGATAAGATCCTGTTTTCCTCTTCGGTGTTCTATTATCTCATCGACCAGCGGGCTTATAATTGAATAATCGAATGGATCAACTTGGTCCTCCCTTAGTTCTGCGGAAGGCTTTTTCGAAAACACATTTTCTGGAATGACTTTCCTACCCGCTTTCTCATTCACGTATCGTGAAATTTGATATACATCTGTTTTACTTAAGTCGCTTATCACCCCAAGTCCACCAGTCATGTCTCCATAGAGTGTGCAGTAGCCGAGAGCCAGCTCAGTTTTATTTCCCGTATTCAACACCATGATCTTCAACTCCTTCAAGAGATTTGAAACATACATCAAGCAATTTCCTCTAATCCTAGCTTGAATATTTTCATCGGCAACAGGATCATCATTGCCTTTATCGATATTATAACGGCTTCTCATCTTCTTCATAGGTTCATCAAGGGTTTCTTGGTAACAATCAACTAATTCTTGAATAGAGAAGTGAAAAAAACCTATTCCCAGATTCTCAGCTAAACACTGAGCATCATATATGCTATGATTACTGGAGAAACGTGAAGACATCGAGAGCCCTACAACATTTTCTTTACCAAGCGCCTCAACACTTATCGCTGCAGTTAACGAGGAGTCAATTCCACCGCTCAATCCTATAGCTGCCATCGTAAAACCGGTCTTTCTAAAATAATCTCGTAACCCTAAAACCAAAGCGTTAAAGATTTCCTCCTCTCTCAAATACATTGGAGGCTCAATTTTCTGAGCTATCTTCTTCTGTAGGTCTAACTCGGTAACTACAAGGTCTTCCTCAAACTGTTTTCCCATCGCTATAAGCGTTCCTTGTTTATCAACGACTAAACTTTGACCGTCAAAAACGAGTTCATCTTGACCTCCCACCAGATTGACGTAGAAAATAGGAACCTTCTTCTCTGAAGCTTTCGTCTTCAAAGTTTCTATTCGGTCAAATCGCTTCCCAGCATAGAATGGTGATGCTGATATATTCACTACGAGATCAGCGCCCTTGGCAGCTAATTGATCGGTCACCTTTACTTTATACTCCTTATCCCAGAGGTCTTCACAGATTTCAACACCCAAACTAACCTCTTTATTCCCTGGAAAATCTATAATGAAGGGCTGAATAGTTTTCGCTGGTTCAAAGTATCGTTCTTCATCAAAAACATCATACGTCGGTAAGAGCGTCTTGTATGCTACTCCTACCAGCAGATCTCCATGAAAGACAGCAGCAGCATTATAGAGGTGATCTTTAGTATAATCAACAAATCCTACAATACAGGCAATACCGTGATTGTTTTTAATACACTTGTTTAGGAGAGCCTTGTTTTCTCTAATAAATGACTTTTCAAGTAATAAGTCCTGAGGTGGATACCCCGTTACAGCAAGTTCTGGAAAAATAACTAAATCAACCGTCTGCTTCTTCGCCTTTTCAATGTACTCCTCTATTTTTTGGATATTCCCTTTAAGATCTCCAACGACAGAATTTATCTGAGCCATCGCAACTCTCAATTCTATCAAATCCATGTAAGATCTAATGGTACTGATAAAGCGCATTCCTTACTCTTAAAGGTCTGTGATAATGAGCTAGCTAAGAGCTTACCCTGGAAAACTAGTATTTAATAGAGGATTCATTTTCTTTATAGAAGCAATGTATAATGGTACTTGTATTAAGTGATTACTCAGTGAATGAGATATGGTAAAAATTTGTCCTTTCTGTTATAGTAGTAATATTGATGTCTGGCTTGGACGGGGTAGCGGTAATATGTATAAATGTTTGGATTGCGGTTTTCAAGGTGCTCTGTTTATTGAGATGGATGAGGAAACAGCGAGGAAACTGACGCAAGAAAAACGGAAAGCAGATGGAGACCTTAAGAATCCTTGAGGTAGATCCATTGATTCACGGGGTAATTCGCTGATTATACAGAGGATGAATCATAGATAACATTATATTTGAACAGTACACGATTCTCTTAACGAAAACGTGCGAAGAAGAGAATAACTATGAACGACTATGAAATTTTTGAGCACGAGGCTGATTTTGGAATTCGAGGATATGGAGAGACTTTGGAGAAAGCCTTTGAAAATGGAGCGAAGGCTCTCTTTTCTGTTATGGTGGACTTGGATACCGTGAAAGCAGCAACGAAAGTTGCTGTTGAATGTTCAGCCTCTGATTACGAGGGGCTCTTCATTGAATGGTTGAATATCCTGTTATCCGAGATGGATTTAAGGAGGATGTTATTCTCTTCCTTTTCAGTTACCCTTAACAGTTATAAGTTACATGGGGAAGCTTTTGGTGAGAAGATAGATAGGAGTAAGCATGTTATAACTGGAGAAGTTAAAGCAGCAACCTATTCATCATTAAAATTGGAAGAAAAGAATGGGAAAATGATTCAATGTATAGTAGATGTATAAGGGAGGATTAAATGTGGATATATCAACGTTAAATCATGTTAGTGAGTGTGTTTGGGAGATCCCTCAAGCTGGAGATATGAGAGTTCCTGGAAAAATATTTGCTGACAAACACCTTGTAGAGTCTATGGATGAGATGGTGAGAGAGCAGACGAGCAATGTAGCTTGTCTACCCGGTATCCAAGTCGCATCGATGGCTATGCCTGACGCTCATTGGGGCTACGGTTTCCCTATAGGAGGTGTAGCAGCTTTTGATCCTGAGGAGGATGGGGTGGTCAGTGTTGGCGGAGTAGGATTTGATATCAACTGTGGAATCAACGTTTTAAAAACAGATGTAACCCGAGCGGAGGTAGAGGCTAAGCGAGAAGTACTTGCTGAGAACCTATACAATCGGGTTCCAGCTGGCTTAGGGTCGACAGGTGAGATTCGCCTCTCAATAGATGAATTAGAAAAGGTACTCATTGGCGGCGCGGAGTGGGCCGTTGAAAAAGGTTATGGAAGAAAAGAGGATCTGCAGTATATTGAGGAGAATGGTAAGATGGATCATGTGGATCCTCGAAATGTAAGTTACCGAGCTAAGAAGAGGCAGCTTGAACAAGTAGGTACATTGGGATCTGGCAATCACTATCTGGAAGTCCAGTATATAAATAAAATATTTGATGATGAGAGTGCTAAAATTTTTGGAGTAAAAAAAGATGATGTGGTGGTATCTATCCACTGCGGTTCACGAGGGTTAGGACACCAAATTGGTATGGACTACCTAAAAGTTTTAGATGTCGCCTCACGTAAGTATGGTATCCCTATTAGGGAGAGAGAACTTGTTGCAGCCCCGATAAAGAGTGATGAGGGGAAACAATATTTCTCAGCTGTGTGCTGTGGAATAAATCTTGCCTTCGCTAATAGGCAAGTGATAGGGCATCTTGTTAGAGGCGTCTTCGATAAGCTTTTTCCTAACTCAGTTTTAGATGTGTTGTATCATATTGGACATAACACCTGTAAAATAGAGAAGCATAACGTAGAGGGGAAGACGAAGGAGTTATATGTTCATCGTAAAGGCTCAACACGTTGCTTTGGACCTGATCGAGAGGAAGTTCCCCTCGTCTATAGAAGTGCAGGTCAACCTGCTTTTATCGGTGGTACCATGGGAACCAGTTCATTCATTCTTGTGGGTACAAAGTATGGGACTGAACACGCTTTCGGATCGACCTGTCATGGTGCGGGAAGGAATATGAGTAGAAAAAAGGCGAAGAAACTATTTTATGGAACAAGAGTAATACAGGAACTTCATGATAGAGGCATCATCGTAAAGGGACATTCGAATATTGGTATCGCGGAAGAAGCTCCAGGCGCCTATAAAGATGTTGTGAAAGTAGTTCAGTCAGTTGAGAAGGCTGGAATAGCAAAGATTGTTGCTCAAGCTAAACCGATGCTTTGTATCAAAGGATAAACTAGAATTCAACCCCACTATTTATTATTCCTATCAAGTACAGTAGCCAGTACCACGCTTTTAGTTTAGAACAATCTGGTTTGTAGTGAAAACTTTGCTTATTCTTGTTCTTTAGTGAATAGGAGAGGTTGCTCTTCTGGTTTAGATGCTGCTTCTTCTTGGTAGTGATCTGGTTTTTCTAGGCCTTTTGGGTATCGCCAATAGGTCCATGGTAGTTTACTGCAGAATCTCGCTGCTGCACTTGGTAATCCGAATCTACGAATCCAATCAGATGGATGGAGTTCTCTCCACTTCTGTGAAGTATCTAAACTGGCTTGGATGAGGTCCAGGATCTCCAAGGCTTTACCGGTAGCTACCAGTTTGATGAGCTCTCTCGTTCTTTGATTGAAAATATGTGATATAGACATCGCTTCAGCAGGGTTTACTACTGGGATAGGTGTATGAAAGTTAATGAAAAATTTTATGTAAAGAGCGGGAAGATGCTCTTCCACTTTATACCAGAGTTCTCTATAGTGATAGTCTGTTACGATCCATTCTACCGTTCCTTTCTCTGCGTCTACCCAAACCTCCACTCGCTCCCAATCGGAGTGTGGAATCGCTGCAACTTCATATCGCCAGAAGTACATGAACCTTAGAACCCAATACCCACGTACTTTCTCCTTGTTCAGCCAAAACGGCTTATCCTGGGTCTCTTTGAATGGAGAGACTTGTGATGGAGATGGATATGAATTGTTATCGTAGAAATAGGTATTAACTACTTCACATTCACGGTGGATGAAGATGTATCCGATGCCGAGGAGAACCGTGAGTGGTATCAGCCATGTAGGCCATATAAGCCACGATTCAACCCAGCCTTCAGGAACTGCTGGTGGATGTAGGATTACTTCGAAGTAAAAACCGTAGAGAAGAGCAAAGATGATATAAACAATAAATATCAGTACTCTTTCATCTGGTCGTCTCTTAAATAATTCTTTGGATGCTCGTCGCCAACGCCATACGAAGAAGAGGGTAATTGCAGACGCTATAACTGCTGATGCTACGGCCGGGTAATCCATCTGCTCTAGGATGGGGCGATCGATCGGATCAATTTCAATTGCATAGACTGGGAAGCCAGCCCAAACATGATGCACTGAGAGAATCAAAATCCCCGATAGTACTAGATATACGATCCATATCGCACGTGACGGGATAAACCAGTCAAGAAATCTTGTGAGAAGTTCCTCAATTGAAAGTCGGCGAATACCTTTTGGAGTAGATGATGCCTCAGGAACTTTGAGAATTAAGGGTCGATACTTCGAGGTTAGATCAGCGGGATCTAAAAGATCGTTGCCAATCATACGACCTGATGAAAAGTCGTAAAGATCTCCTTTATTTGACGCCGATGACGGTTTCTTCGTGGTATGTAAAACAAAGATGAGATCAGATTGAGGTTCCGTTAATTTCTCTATAAGCCTTCTCAACCACAGCTTTTTTCTTAGACTCCAACTGCTCAGCTTTCTATCTAGGGAGTGATACTCTCTTCTATCACTTTTCCCGAGATTATGGATACTCGACCAATAATCTCTGAATAGATGCGGCTTCGTCACAGAGACTTGTAGTGATGTATGTTCTGACACATATCCAAGTAAGCCGAAGAATAACCCGATCGAAGCGAAGGCGAGTACTGCTGATAACATACCTGGACCATATAATAACAACACATCAAATAAGAGAAAAAGCCCGAACTCTCTACCGACTGGACCTATTACAATAAGTTGGGTAGTACTAAACTCCCAAATACAGGTCATAAGAAAAAATCCAAGCAGAAAAGAAATCGAGGTGAATAAACCAAGAACAAAGCCTCCAAGAGGCGTCCGATTTCCATAGCTTAACGCAACAGTCAGTAAAACAACAGCGAAGAGCGACACAAGAGCAATAAGTTCTGTTTGAAAGGGAAGAGAGGAACCTAAGAAGAAGAGGAGAAGACCGCAAAGCGTGACGACACTATATCTCGTGTATCTTCCTACATTCATGGATAACACAAGTCTCTACTAAATCTTCAAAACCTATATCTACTCATTAACTGTATATAAGAGCCTACCTCTTACAAGATCTACCATTCATTTATAAAACCATTTTAAATAGAGAATGAAACATTTTAAACCATGAAAGACTATGATCTGGTTGTAGTTGGTAGTGGAGTCGGTCTCACCGTTTTAAATGAAGGACTTAACCGAGGAATGACATGCGCCCTCATTGAAACAGGAAAGATGGGAGGTACTTGTCTTACTCGTGGTTGTATTCCCTCGAAAGTCTTGGTTCACCCCTCTAATCTGCTCAGAGAAGTAGAACACGCATCAAAAGTTGGCCTCAAATTCACAATTAAAGAACTAGATTGGGATACTATCAAGAAGCGAATGTGGAGTCAAATTGACGAAAGTAAAGCGATTGATCAGAATTTATCACAAATACCAAATTTAACTATTTATCGGGGAGTTGGAGAATTTATAGACGACTACACGATGAGAGTTAAATTAAATGAGGGAAACCAGTATTCACCTCATTTTACAGGGAAGCGATTTGTAATCGCCTCAGGGGCTCGTTCTTTTCTTCCCCCCATTAAAGGATTAGATAAGGTAGACTATGTAACAAGTGAAAGTTTTTTTGGTGATAAATTCCCTGAAAAACCATGGAAGAGCCTTATCATAGTCGGCGGAGGAGTAATCGCAGCTGAGTTCGCGCATATTTTTTCTGCTGTTGGAACCGATATTACTCTTATCGAGAAACTTCCTCGATTAGTTTCAACTGAGGAACCTGAAATCAGCACATTTCTGCAACAAAATTTTGAAAAACATATGAGGATATATGTGAATAACCAGGCAATAGCTGTGCGATCAGAGAAAAACGTGAAAATTGTTACTGTTGAAGATGTAATAACCGGAGAAGAGAAGGATATACGTGGTGAAGAACTCCTTATTGCTGTGGGCCGTCGATCAAATGCTGATATCTTAAAAGTTGAAAATACTGGTGTTGCAACTGATGAGCATGGCTGGATAAAAACTAACAAATATCTAGAAACAGCTAAAAAGGATATATGGTGCATCGGCGATGCTACAGGCATATATCAATTCCGTCATAAAGCCAACTATGATGCAGAAATCTGTATACGAAACATGTTTGGCAATGAAAGAGAACGAGCTGTAGTCGATTACTCCTCGGTGCCATGGGCTATATTCACCTATCCAGAGATTGGACATGTAGGTATGACAGAAGAGGAAGCCATCAAGCACGGTTTTCAAATCTATGTTGCCAAGAAACATTACTCTTCCATCGCGAAAGGGTTTGCGATGGGATACCATGAAAATGACATCGATGATGGATTTGTAAAGTTGATCGTAGATAAGAGCCTTCGAGTTCTAGGAACTCATATTATCGGTCCTGATGCATCCGTATTAGTGCAACCCTTTGTTTATCTCATGAATGCCGGCTTTACCTGTAACCTCCCCGAGGAGTCTAGAGATAAATCTATACCAAAATTATCTCATCCATGCCCAGAAGCAGGCTCATTCATGCCTATTCATCGTTCAATGATTATTCATCCATCCCTGAATGAGGTGACTGGATGGGCTATTGGATCGTTAAAACCGGTAAATATAAGTGATACTCGATAAGACTCGATTACTTTCGTTCTTTTCTTTTTAGTGTATACTCAATTGCGGTTAGAGGATGTACTTCATGTAATCAAGAGATTTTACAGGTTGGTTTTTCGCTGATTCATATTTCTTTTCGAGTTCATTCCGGTTTTACAATCACTGCAGTGCCTGTAGCTGATATCACAGTGACTCCCGCTTGAAGTCCAATGTCTGAGGTTTCCATATCAAGGCCGATTATGGCATTGGCTCCCATTGAAACCGCCTTTTGACGTACTCGATCTATAGCCTCTAATCGTGCTTTCTCCAGTTCTGTTGTGAAAGCTGTTACTTCCCCACCTAGCATCGTCTGGATACTAGCAACGAATTTACCCAATACTCCTCTCGTTCTCGGAGTTAACCCAGTCACTATTCCTAGCACCTTAGTCACTTTATAACCTGGTATCGAGGGGGTCGTAACTATGAGAAAGTTCGTATTTGAAGTTAGTTGAGAGCCACAGTGAGGGCAAAAAGCTTCTCCAACTTTTGTCTTCTTACCACAATTCGAACACAGCATACTCCATTACCTCACAGAATATGAATCAATAAGAGTATAAATGGTTTAACCTAAAAAGTAGCACATTCACTATAGTATATGAAATAGAATATCTTTAAAAAAAGGAAGAGAAAAAGTGTATCAATAATAATTAGAAGTAAATCTAAAAGTTCCTATGTTTTTGATAACACTCTCTACAGTAGACTGGTCTACCCTCTGTAGGCTTGAAAGGAACCTCAGCCTCATTACCACAGTCAGAACAAGTTATTTTATTCATTGTTCTGGGGTTACCATATCTACGTCTTTCATAACCCATATATATTCACCATCTTTTATTCGATTTATACAAAGGATCACATAAAAAAAGTAGGATCGCCTGTATTCCCCTTGGAGATATCATACTCCCTTTTAAAGTTCCCTATTGCAAATGATAAAATAAGACAATATAAAGAAATTGGTGGAAAGGAGTTATAC
>CAZAXO010000075.1:0-9253 GCA_964489085.1 uncultured Candidatus Bathyarchaeia archaeon | reverse complement strand
CAACTACAGATACTACGACAGAAGCTCGATCTACAACAAGGATACGAGGTGCAGCATTGCTACTTGTCCTCGCGATTATCATAATTATCATAGTTGCACTCTATCTACTCTGGAGAAGATCTTCCCTACACAATCAAGATACTGCATCATACCGATACTGCATAAACTGTGGAAAAAAAATATCAGCAGAATCCCTTACCTGTAATAAATGCGCAGCTAAAATAAACGAGTAACCAAGTAACCTTTCCAAGAGCTTTAAGGTGACACCACTTTAATATGGATACCCTACACTACTTCACTGCTATGCAATCAGTTAAGCTATGCAAGTACTGCTTTGAAGCAAATGATCCTGAACAAGAAATCTGTGAAGAATGTGGAGCGACACTCGTGAAAGGCGGGTACCATATCTTCGCGCGATCCATAAAAAGCTCCAGTTAATTTTTTATCTCTAACATACACTTACCTATTACCTATGGTAGTTAGTGTGTTAGGTGGATTATGATTTGACATCAATTCTAGAAGAATTTTTCAGTGTAACCGAAAAAGTTGCAGTAGTGTGTGGAGGAGGAAGTGGTTTAGGAAGAACCACTGCTATTGGATTAGGTGAAGCAGGTGCTAACGTGGTTATTTTCGATATTCGAGACGCAAACGATGTTGTTCAGGAAGTAAAAAAAACAGGAGCAGACGCGCTCAATTTTGTGGTTGATGTAACTAATCGAGCTTCAATTGAAGAAGCTACCGAGAAGACACTCAACAAATTTAGGAAAATAGATATCTTAGTGAATACCGCGGGAATAACCAAGTATACTAAAGCAGAAGATGAAACACTTGAACAATTCCAACGAATACTAGATGTCAACGTAACGGGCACCTTCAACACGTGTACTATTATTGGAAAACAGATGATTAAGCAACGATCAGGTAAAATAGTAAACTTTGGCTCACTCGATGGTATCACTGTTTATCCTGGTACCGTCTCGTATAATACTTCCAAAGCTGCAGTTCATCATTTAACACGATCATTAGCGGTTGAATGGATAAAATATGGGGTCAACGTAAACGCTGTCGCCCCAGTATTCTTCGATACACCGATGAACACGGAAATGCTGAAAGATAAAGAGTGGCTCAACGATTTCTTGAAACATTATCTTCCATTGGGTCGAGTATGTCAACCACGAGAGATCGTGGGTACCATCCTCTTCTTATGCTCCAAAGCATCTGACGCCTACGTAGGAGCAGTAATGGATATCAATGGTGGCTCCGCAATAATCGGCGGCTGGCAAGAATAAAAGTAGCCTTCACTCTCTCCACTATACAAGTCAATCTAACTATCTAATTCGATATTTTTTTTGGAATGTTGATCACCAAATCCCAGGCACCAGTCGATACCGGGTCTTCCTCGCATATTCTGGGTAGCCTGGTAGCTCTCTATGTAACAAGTTATCCTCATGATAGGTACGAACTATCAGTAGAATCGCCAGTAAGAGAGCGGGGATGACTCCATAGAGTGACCCAAGCATAAGCGGCGTACACACGAACATAGTGATCACTCCCACGTACATGGGATGTCTAACATACTGGTAGGGGCCAGTAGTAACTACACGGTGACTGCGCTCCTGTTGAATCTCTACAGTCCGTGAAAGATACGTATTCTCCCGCATCACCTTAAAAATCAAGATAAAAGAAGCAAGTATACCCACAAATCCAAGTATTCTCAGGATGATGGGTACCTGTGACCAATGATACCGACCACCATCAAAAGCTGTAAGCAAAAATAAAACGATGAAAAGAATCGTCGATACGATAACTATGATTTTATCCCATCCTTTCGCTGATTTCTTAAGAAACGTCATTCGCTCTTTCATTAGCTCAGGATTATTTTTACGCAGCCATAACATAACAATGAAACCGAAGCTAAGATAACTAATGATATAGATCCACGCGGCAAACCACCCCAAAGTATTAGCGGGTCCAAATAGTAAAGCACCAAGGAATAGTGGAAACAAGAGAAACCGAATGAGTATCTTACTCATCGGGATTTTCTCTGACAACGACTACTTTCTCCCATCTTTTCTGTGAGCATACTAATTAGATGACAAGCTCAGGTTCTTAACACAGGCAAATAGTATGAAACTTATTTAACAGCCTCTCCGCCTATCGCTCGTTTTAATGCTGCTCTTGCAAGAATCCTCGTTGAATCCAATACGGGAAGAGAAGACGATTCTTGAGTGATTAAAAGCGGAATCTCAGTGCAGCCAAGCACAACCGCGTCGCAGCCTCGATCTTTCAAATTGTTGATTACTCCTTGAAAATAACTGCGAGCTTTTGCGGTTATCTGCCCATCAACGAGTTCATTGAGAATAATATCATTAATCGATAATCTTTCATCGTCAGTTGGCAGTGAATAGTCTATACTATGATGAGAGAGTTTTGAAGGATAAACTGGTCCATCCATGAGGTACCGGGTACCTAATATCCCCAAGTGATGGTACTTCTGGTTTACAGCTTCAAGAGCAACAGCTTCAGCAATATGAATCCACGGTATCGGCGATTTCCCAATGACCTGATCAAACGCTTGGTGAATCGTGTTATCAGGGCAGATAGCGAAATCCGCTCCAACTTCCGCCACCTTGACAACTGAGGCAAGCATTAACCGGGCTACCTCACCCCAATCACCATCTTCAATATAGCGCATATACTCCTGTAAGGAGAAGGTGTGCATCGTCACTTCTGGATGAGCGTATTTCCCTAAAAATTGTCCCCCTTCAACGCAAATCGTTCGATAGCAAAGAGCTGCCCCCTCTGCACTACACGCAACAATACCTATATGCTGAACCATACCACCCACCATTTTCACACATACTTTAGGTAAGTACCGCTTCTTCAAGTATTAAAGAGTGAGGTGTTTTCCTATTTTCTCTTCAGATAACTAGCTATATCTTTTGCTGCTCGTTTCCCCGCTTGCATCGCATTTATCACCGTATCCTCTTCAGTGACGATGTCCCCTCCCGCCCATACACCGGGGATACTTGTTCGACCATTCTCATCGGCTATAATTGATCCTTTTCTATCCGTTTTCAACTCTGGAACACTTCTGGTAAGTGTTGGATTCGGGTTTTGACCTATAGCGATAACTGCCATATCAACGGGAAACATGAAGGTGGACCCCTGTATAGGTATGGGACGCCGTCTTCCCGAAGAATCAGGGTCACCAAGCTTCATTTTAAGACATTCAACACCACTTAATCCTCCATCAGCACTGACAAATCGAGTGGGAGCCGTGAGAAAATAGAATTGAACGCCCTCCTCACGTGCATGCTCAACTTCCTCAGCTCGAGCAGGAATCTCTTCTTCTGATCTTCGATAGAGAATCGTTACGTTCTCTGCACCAAGACGCAACGCTGTTCTCGCAGCATCCATCGCGGTGTTTCCCCCCCCAATCACCGCAACGTTGTTGCCAATATAAATGGGGGTATCATATTCACCAACTCGATAAGCCTTCATCAAGTTGCATCGCGTCAAAAATTCATTCGCGGAGTATACTCCATTCAAATTTTCTCCAGGAATATGAAGAAACTTCGGGGAACCAGCCCCTGAAGCAATAAAGATAGCTTTAAACCCCATCTTAAAAAGCTCTTGAAGCGTCATTGTCCGCCCAATAATCACATTAACTTGAATTGACACTCCTAAACTGGAAAGATACTTAATTTCCTCTTTTACGATAATACGTGGAAGTCGAAACTCTGGAATACCATACGTTAATACTCCCCCCGGCTTGTGAAGAGCCTCGAAGATAGTAACGTCAAATCCATACCGTGCAAGATCACCTGCTGCAGTTAATCCAGCAGGACCAGATCCAATAATCGCTACCTTAACGCCGCGAATTTTCACCGGTTGTACTTTCACGGTCTCTTTTAATTGTCCATGATCAGCTGCAAAACGTTCCAAAGCTCCAATAGCAATAGGCTCACCTCGTTTTCCAAGAGGACACACGAGCTCGCAATTAACTTCTTGAGGACAGACACGGCCACAGACGCCGGGGAGACTATTTTTTTCTTTAATCTTTAACAGAGCAGCTTCATAATCGCTGTTCTGTATCAGATGGATAAACGACTTCACATCGATATCAACAGGGCACCCCTCTACACAGGCAGGTTTCGGGCATTGAAGGCACCTCGACGCTTCGCGGAGAGCTTCTTTCTCTGAAAATCCAAATGTAACCTCATTAAAATTTTTGATACGTTCATGGGGATCCTGTTTACGCATCACACACCGTTTAAGGAGTATACGTTTCTTTGGTTTTGCTGGCATATTATTTCTCACGTAAATATTTTTGTAGACTGATGCGCTCTTTTTCCTGATATAATTTTTGTCTCTCCAATAACTCAGTAAAATCTATTTTATGCGCATCAAATTCCGGTCCATCTATACACGCAAACTTTGTCTCTCCGTTAACAGTGACTCTACATGATCCACACATACCTGTCCCATCAACCATTGTAGTATTAAGGCTAGCAATAGTGTGAATAGCATGGGGACGAGTTAACTCTGCAACTTTTTTCATCATGACAGGTGGTCCTACGGTATACACTAAATCTATTCTTTCACCGCTTTCTAATAATTCATTTAATACTTCGGTGACAAATCCTTTGTGTCCCTTTGATCCATCATCAGTACAGATATAAAGTACATCACATACCTGTTTAAACGCATCTTCCAAAATTAAGAGATCCTTATTTTGCGCTCCTATAATTACCGATACTTTATTCTTTGCTTTTTTGAATGCTTGAGTAACAGGATAAGCCTCAGCTAATCCTACTCCACCACCAACAACAAGAACATGCCCATACTTCTTAACTTCAGTAGCATTTCCTAAGGGTCCAACAATATCACGGATAGCATCGCCAACACGAAGTTTCCCAAATTTCATCGTTGTCTTACCCGTCTCCTGAACGATGATGCGAATAGTATTATTGCTTGAATCACTGGAGACAACGGTGAGAGGAATACGTTCTCCTCTCTCATCCAATCGTAAAATAACAAATTGACCTGCTTTAACCTTCTTCACGATCAGTGGAGCCTTAATCGTTAAAGAGACAATATTTTCAGCAAGTCTCTCCCTCAAAACAACCTCAAACATTGCGGATGCTGCGCCCTTTTTTCTTCAACACGTAAGGGATATTCACCCTTATTTACTTACCTATTCATCCTCAAAGAGGAAAACCCTAAATACTTAGCTAGCTACTCAACTCTCCTTTCCTCTTCTTCTTTCAACCAATGCACACGCTAAAAAAATAAATAGAGGTACTAAAAAAAATGAATGTATGACCCTACAAGTACGTTATGCGAGAAAATTTTTTCCAGCAACTAAAAGGATAACCTATCTCTTTAACGGGGGAACATGTCTCTGCCCCACAGTAGCTCAAGAAGCAGTACGAAACTTCTTGATTGAGGTTGAAAATGGATTTAACGATGAGAATTGGGAAAAATGGATAAACGATGCCAACTCAGCTTATTCCCTATTTGGAGACCTTATCGGAGCTACACGGGAGGAGATTGTGGGTATTCCCAATACAAGTACGGGAACAAACATGATTGCTCTTATGCTCAACCCGAAATCTGGTGCAAACGTTGTCATTGATGATTTAGAATATAACACCGTCTATCCCTTCACGTTACGGGAAAAAAAGGGTCTTGAGATTCGGAAAGCATCCAATGTTGACGGTTATATTGATCTTATTGAGTTGGAGTCCTTAGTTGATGATAATACTTCAGCGATTATAGTGAGTTCGGTATCGTGTTGGAATGGATATCGATATAACCTGAAAGAGCTTTCTGATATTGCTCATAAACACGATACTTATCTTGTGGTGGATGCTGCTCAACAGGTAGGCGCGGTGAAGTTAGATGTTAAACGGGAAGGTGTTGACTTTCTCGCTACCTGCGGCCACAAATGGTTGTTAGCTCCTCCTGGAACGGGTTTTCTCTATATCCGTAAAGACCTTATCAGCCAGTACGATCCTCCCTTGCCAGGTTGGATGAGTATTACTGAGCCAGGTGATTTTGAGGTGTGGAAGCCACACTTTCCAGAAACGGCGCAGAGACTCGAGACGGGTATGCCGAATTTCATGTTACTTGCTGCAGCAAAAGCTACTCTCGACCTCATTCAGACACTTGGACCTGATAACATTGAAAAGGAGATTTTGAAGAGAACCAGCTACCTAATTGAAAAGTTACATGATCTTGATGTAATCGTGTACACCCCCCGAGAAAGAGAGCATAGGGCTGGCCTCGTTACATTTTTATTACACAATCATGAAGCCTTATATAACGATCTTGTACGCAATTCAATTATCACATTTCATCATCCCGAGAATGTAAGGAAGAATATGCACTGGCCTACGAGTGGACTTAGAGTGGATCCAACATTCTTCAACACCATGGAAGAACTAGATGACTTACTAGGATATGTAAAAAAACATGCTTCGTAACGAAAAATTAGTCACTCACAAAAAAGAGTAAAGACTAACAGTACGTTTAAAGGAAGGTTTACACTTTCACTCAATAGTACTTTATATTATTCCTTAGTATGCAATAGATTTTAAAGGAATATAAGGTAGTATTAGCTAGCTAGTAATCTCTTGGTTCGAGCAGAAATGACTTTAGAAGAAGAGAAATTTATTCAAGAGGAGACTCCTATAAAAATTAGGATACTCCATGATATCGAACAATTAAGCGTAGCAGGTGAAACCTATAAAGAGTTATCGAAGGATCAGGAAATAGAAGTTCCTTACTGGGCTGCTTATGAAATCACACAAGTGAACAGTGGTGAAGTCATTGGGGAAACAATCAGTTTACAGGAACTTACTAAGACTCATTGGAGGGAACCTCTCCCTCCATCACGGAAGATCTCGAATATCGGAGCCAATTTTTATCGAAATCTGAGAACCTTTCTTATAAAACTGAAGCAGGAAAGCCCCAATAACATAGAGAAACTGCGTGATCTTGAGAGAGCGCAATCCATGATTCGAGATATTATCAATTGTAGGTTAATGAAATTAGTTTCTTTAGCTGCTTCCCCTGTTCAAGGAGATAATGTTATCTCCAATTTAGCATCGGAAGAAAAGATGCTTTTTACTTATATTAAAGAAGCCGTAGAGGGATGGCGGCAGAAAATCGTTCAGGTAGATGAGAATGGAAAGCGTACAGGAGAGTCCTGAAGAGAAGTTTAAAGAGTTCCTTCGAACGTTTAAATCAGAGGACGGAACAGAAAAATATCGAAACCGATTAAGTAATATAGCAGTCTCCGGTACTCGCTCACTCATCATCAGTTTTGAAGATTTAATATCGTTTGATTCTGAATTAGCGAAAATGCTCATTCAAAAACCAGATGATTTACTCGAACTCTTTTGTAAATCTGCTTTAGCACAACTAGCTATTGAAGACCCAGAATATGCAGAGTCTATTGATGAATTACATGTACGTTTTCGACGATTACCGGATAGAGTGCAGCTTCGAAAAGTAGGATCAGAATATATTGGTAAACTGATCTCATTAGATGGTATTATTGTACGGTCTACACCCATTAAATCATTGATTGTGAAAGCCGCGTTTAAATGTAAAAGTTGCGGCGAAATATCCCTTGTTGAACAAACAGAACTGACGCTGACAAGCGCGACCTTATGCGCATATTGTAACTCAAAGCACTTCACCTTCTCTGCTGAGGACTCTAAATTTATTGATTTCCAGACCTTACGTATTCAGGAGAGACCGGAGGATTTACCTCCAGGTCAGTTACCGAGAACGATGGACGTTAAAATAACCGATGACTTAGTGGATGTTGCCAGACCAGGAGACCGCGTAATTATTACTGGTGTTGTTCGAGCGGAACAGGATCGTACAATAGGGAGCCGCTTACGAATATTCGATCTCTTCGAAGAAGCAAATTTTATTGATATTCCCAGTAGAGAGACCGAAGTAATTGAATTAACTCCTGAGGAAGAAGAGGAGATAAAGAAACTTGCTCAGGATCCATGGATTCATCGTCAATTAATAAAATCGGTTGCGCCTTCCATTTATGGCTATGAGGATATTAAAGAATCGATTTTATATCTGCTCTTCGGCGGAGCCTCCAAGGATCTCCCTGATGGCGTGAGAATACGGGGTGACGTTAACGTCTTAATTGTTGGTGATCCTGGAACAGCGAAAAGTGCACTCCTCCAATATGTAGCGCGAATTTCTCCTCGAGGCCTCTACACCAGTGGGAGAGGGAGCACTGCAGCAGGATTAACTGCAGCAGTGTTACGAGAGAAAGCAGGGGGCATGGTCTTAGAAGCAGGAGCTCTTGTTTTAGCGGATAAAGGCGTCGCATCAGTTGATGAGATCGATAAGATGCGCCCTGAAGATCGAGTGGCGATGCATGAGGCGATGGAGCAGCAAACAGTGAGTGTCGCAAAAGGAGGCATAGTAGCTACATTAAATGCAAGAGCGGCAATATTAGCTGCGGCTAATCCTGCACTAGGAAGATACGATCCATACCGGTTAATAGCAGAGAATATTACCTTACCTGTTACGATCTTATCCCGGTTCGATCTAATCTTTATTATTCGAGATACTCCTGACGTTGATAGGGACTCTCTTATGTCAGAGCATATCCTTAAACTGCATAAAGAGCGAGTATCCCCGGAAGAGCCGCCGATAGCGACCGAGCTGTTCCGTAAATATATTAGTTATGCGAAGAGAATTGAACCGAAATTATCAGAGGAAGCAGATAAAACATTAAAAGAATTTTATCTGAAGATGCGAGCAAGTTCAGCTTCATCCCCTGATTCACCGATATCAATAACTCCACGACAACTTGAAGCACTAGTCCGTCTCAGTGAAGCACGAGCACGAACGTTTCTACGAACGTCGATCACTGCAGAAGATGCCGAGGCTATTATTAGATTGATGAATGTTTCACTATCAAATGTTGGTTTGGACACGACAACGGGTAAAATAGATATCGATGTCATCATGACGGGAAAATCTAAGAGTTTACGCGATATCATGCAAATCATTAGAACAACGGTATCCGAATTAGAGGAAAAAGATGGTCTCGCTGAGGAAGATAAAGTAGTCACCCAGCTCCTGGAAGACGTAGGATATAAAGAGGAGGACGTGCGGAGAGGATTAGATCAACTCCGCAAAGAGGGACTTTTATATTCCCCTAAACCAGGATTCTTAAAGCGAACTTCAAGTTAAAAAAGAGAAG
>CAZAXO010000074.1:0-9308 GCA_964489085.1 uncultured Candidatus Bathyarchaeia archaeon | reverse complement strand
GATTGAATAAGATCTTTAAAGGAATTTACTTCTTGAAATCTTTTATTCGTATAAAGATAGGTTAGTAACAAGGCTGGAATCCACAGGAGACTAAGCATAAAAGAAATATGTTGGACCAAAACATTCTCTTTAGATATCCAATTGAAGATCTCTAATATGGACCAGAATGTCAACCCTTCAGCTATCCTGGATCCCTGACTAGTCATACACTTTGTAAAGCCTAGGAGATCCCAATTAAAAAGGTAAAATGGAGAAAGGCTGAATATAATAGGAATAGTAAGTGATAAGAATAAAAATAGAATCTTTGTTCTTCTAGTTTTTCTGAACATTGTTAAAATAGGTAGATATATTACCGGTAAAACTTTGAGGAAGATCCCCAATCCTGTGAAAAGAGCGCCTACCTTAACTCTTTTAAATAGTAGTAGAGTTGCAATAATAAATGCTAGAACAAGGCTATCAAAGATACCCCATATCGACGAGATTATTATCGTAAATGGGCATAACATCCAAAACCAAAGAGTTGATAACGCCTTAGATAAACTACTTTTCTCTTTAATGATATAATAGAGTAAATATCCTAACCAGACATCTCCTAAAATGCTAGGCTGCTTTAGAAGGAAATAATAAACAAAACGGTTTGAAGTACCCAAAAAAATAAAAAATTTGTAGAGAACAGCACAGATAAAAGCCCAAAATGGCGGATAACCAATTGATGGCATATTCTGATATTCTGAAAAGCTTAAATTTGCTATAGGGTGTAATAGTGTATACGGATTAAATCCATTAGCCACGTAATAGCCTACTCTAATCCAGACTTCAAAATCCCATGGATGCCCAGTCCAGAAACTAAAAAGTTGTCTTATTGTTAATCCAAGTAATAAAATACCGATAACATTAATCTCCCTATTCAGCTTCTTCATCTTTCCATAAAGCGAGTATTTAATGCTTATTAGGATTCTTATCTTGCTTTTTTACATTAATCATAAGATCCTTATGGATAATATACTCTCATAAATGAGTAATACCCGATATGCAAGCAAAAATTGGGTCAAATACCTACATTAGTTACCCGTGAAAATTAACAAGAAAATTATTTACGCTTATTTCAGCATAGTCTTCGCTATTATGATATTCTTCGAGAGATTCTATTACAATGTATATCGATTCAAGATTTGCTGAATCAACACGAGAATCCCAAGCTGCATGAATATAATCTGAAAGAGGTATTGTAAGGTGAATCGTTTCTCCAGTGGATATCTGACAGAACTTGAATTCGACAACCTCATTTGAAACATGAATTAGATTCGGGTTTTCAGGTAGTTCATCAGTAACTGGTGAATCCCATAGATCTATCTCTGTATACCACACATTTCCCGTATCGTCGAGTATAGCAGATGCTAATGCTATTCGAAGGAACGAATCATCAGGATTATATTCTATTTGATGGAGAGTAATATCCAATTCAACTGTAACTTCAGTCTCATCAAGAGGTATACGACTTTTTGATGGAAATTCATGCCACCAAATACCCATAGCGACATGACCATTTTCATTATGAGAATTATGTATTGTTAACGTTGCATTCTCAGTAAAACTAGCATTCCAAATCGATGAAGACAATCCAACTTTATGCGGGTTCCAATTATTATCAACAGTATATAGTATTTCGTTATCACTCAAGTTCTGATAAGCCTGATCTTTTGTAAGAGTGTCAAGATCTCTATTATTTTCTGGAATCACAATTTTATTGTCATCAAGAATCTGTATAATTATTGTCTTTCGAAGTTTAAATAACAAATTATGCCACACTTCTACTTTCTGAAGTTGTGATCCATCAAAGAGTAAAAGACCATCTCCGCCATCGTTCAATTTTTCATTATAAGCCTTGTATACATCAACTGCATAAGTGGAGGACAGAATTCCTAACAGTAGAATAGAAGTAACTATTACACCGTAAAAAGGTACGCGTCTCTGCAAAGTATATAAAGACTCCGTTACTTTATGAATGTATATTAAGGTAACATAATACAAATATATAAGTTATAAGCTAAAAACTTTTTTCAGTTAAAAAGATCGTCTTAGCTAGCGTAAAGTCAGAGTATATACACCATCCTTCAAGCGAAGAAATCTTTATTTTTTATAAAATTTTATAGGCCAAGAAAGATTAAATACATGAGAACCCATAATAAAATCTTAAATCGTACTGAGATCAAGTGTCTCAAATTAATTAACTTGTTTGACATACAGTAACAATGTCATTAAGTATATGTACCTGATTAAGCGAGTTGTAGAGTTATGCATCTATCTATAAAGATTTTTCTCTCAACATCACTTATCATACTTATTTCATTTTCGATCTGTTTATCCACCATATCAGAAACCGATTTAAGGGATGATCTAATCGTAGCCTTCGAAGCGGTTAGAGAAGCAGAGAAAGCAAATGGAGACATCACCAACCTTGTAAACGAACTAAATGAAGCATTAATACTCCTACAAGAGACTGAAAAGACAGACAACAAAGAAACCAATGAAAAAGGAAATCAGAAAATACATCAAATTATTCTAACTGCTTATCTAATAAGAAACAAAGGAATACAAGAATCGAGACAAAGAACATTCATCACTATTCTAACGATAGGGTTGTTAATCGCTACTATCGCACCCTCTTACGTATATGTTCCAAGGATATATTGGATGCTTTGGATGCGTATTAAGCATAGAATGAGGATTAAAAAGCAATGATAGACGAGAATTTGAGAGCAGTAGTGCTAAGTTTATTACTATTTGCTATAATTTTCACCGCTTACCAAGGCTTTTTACCTGAAAGATCTTTGGAACCTTTCTCAGAACTAGCAATCTTGGGGCCTGAGAAGAACACATCAAATTACCCTCAACAACTTCTAGTCAATCAAGAATTTACTCTGTACATCTACGTAGGAAATCATGAAGGAGAGTTAACATACTATCAGGTAATAGTCAAGTTAGGTAACAGATCCCTATTCATCAACGAGACTACACCTATGGAGGCCCCGATTATTAGAAAATACGAGAAGATCTTGGCGGATAACCAGACCTGGATATACCCAGTACAGCTCAGTATAGACGAGCCTGGCATAAACCAAAGACTAGTATTTGAGATGTGGATATTCGATTCACATTTAAAGGATTTTAAGTATCATGGAAAATGGAACCAGCTCTGGCTAAACGTCACAACACCTGTATTATCAAAGTAAGGAGTAGAGTTAGATTAAAGTATACAAGAGGTAATGTCAGACAATGCAACTTAAATGGAATGTGCCCTCGGATGAAATTCTAAGTAAAGCCGTCATTGATGCAGTTGAGGAAAACTCAACTGTCGAGGATTTAGTACAGCGCATCTCAGAAGAGCATGGGGTGAGAAAGGAGAGGGTTATTAAAATCCTCTACACCCTCCAACAATCTGAGCTCATAAATCTAGAAGATCCCCATCCTCCTAGTAGCATCATAGGATACGCTTGGTCCAGCTACAGTTTATGGTTCTGGACGTTACTTATCCTAGTCGCTTCTACAACTGCTTTCATCTACGTCTTTCCTCAAATCTCTCCCTACATTTACCTTCGATACCTATTGGGTTCAATATTCATTCTCTATATACCTGGTTATACTCTAATAGAGATCCTCTACCCCACAAAGAAGGAAACAACCAAGTTAGAGAATATAATTCTCTCGATAGGGTTAAGCGTTGCCTTACTCCTGCTAGTTGGATTAATCATCAATTATACTCCTTGGGGTCTAAGGCTCAACCCCATCTTCACTATATTAACTCTTCTGACTATGTTGTTAGCTCTAATAGCCCTAGCTAGAAAGTTCACGTATTTTCAATCTCAACAGCTAAATAACAGATGCTAGACTGATTATGTTAACTAAACCAGCTAGTTAAAAAGTAAAAAATGGAGAAATAATACGTCCCCTAGAATAATAAAATCCTAAGCAGAGATGAATACTTTACAACATTTATGGAAATGTGATTACTTTGTCTCTTAGAATCTTTAAAATATTCTCTATAATCCTTATGTTAGTAGATGTTATAGTTATTACGACAATTTTATCTTCCGTATTCCCTCTATCATCATTTAATCTGCGTATTGGATTAACAGTTATCTTCGTATTCATGGCCGTCTATCTTGCTATTTTCCTGTTTATCTGGCTCAAATCCACATCTAGGAAAGAGTTAACACTATTGTTGGATCACCTTCAAAAATCTGAAATAGAGAAAGAGATTAGAGACGAGTTTTCTCGTCCGCTGTCACAGAAACTCGATACTTTTAGGTTACACAAAGTAAAAAAACTCGTAATGGAACCTAATTTACGAAAGAGTATGATAAATGAAAAAAGGTATAGTATCCTACTCACCCCAAAAGGAATACTAAACGTAATTCTACTAGCTTTAGGATTTCTGTCTGCTATAATAGCGATTATATATACTTCATCCATACTAACCTTTATTGGTTTAGGTTTTATTTTATGGGGAGTAGTTCTCCTCTATGTGACAAATATCAAATACATAAGGTTAGATTTACTCACCGCAACAATCTCTTCAATGATAGATAACGTCGAAAAAATAATCATTAGTAAGAAACTTAGCGGAAAAGGAATCTACTTACCTCAAAGACTCATTAAAGATTCTGAGACAAGCCTTATTTTTATACCTTCAAAACTTAGTAAGAACATTCCTTCACTTGAAAAAATAAATAAAGATGTATACTCGAAAACATTAGATGGTGTATTCTTAACACCGCTTGGACTAGATTTGTCAAAAATGTTCGAAAAAGAACTCCAAAAACCATTTACTCGACCTGATCTATACTATCTCCAAAATAATTTTCCAAAGATAATAAAGAAATTTGAAATAGCTGAAAATGTGAATATTACTATAGAAAAAAATATAGTGGTAGTAGAATACATTAATCAGATCTTCAAGGAGATATGTAACGATACAAAAAATCTCAATACGGGTCGAAATTTCATAGGATGCCCTCTATGTAGCGCATTCGCTTGTATATTATCAAAGATAACATGTAAACCAATAATGATTGAAAAAGAAGAGCAGAGTCAAGATGGCAGAGTGACCACAACACAGTATCGTATATTGGATAAATAATGAGGATTATGATTTAATTATCAATTAATACAAATAGGATTAAAGAAATTATCAGTGTAGAGGTTATCACTTAGGCAAATTAATTAGATCATTGAGGAAGAAACAATATGGTATTCTCTTTATCTTACCAAGACATAAGTCTATTATTAGCAATCACAGCAATAATCCTACTATTAACCTCTGAGATCATCTCATCATATCATGGGAAAATCGCTATCTTAATAAACAAACAGAGGCTAAAAGATGTTACATTAGTTGTAAGTTTCCTTTTTTTTATAACAGTAGTCATACGAATCTATCATATAGTATCACAGCCTTAACAGAAACTATGTGCTACCTAATTACCATTTACTTTACTAACATCAAATTAGCAGGCAGCTATCCGATACACATAATAGAAGCTAGCTAAGGAAACAGATGGAAATTTGATCAAAAAAAAGAGTATTACTCTCGGAACTATAAAAAAATTTCATAGTATCAATAATTAAGCAATATTTAACGAAAATAACATGATCTTCATAAATATATGTGTTAATACTGAGTTTTTATGATAAGGATCCACTTAAAAGATACTTTGTAACCTGACAAGATAATTGGAGAGCTTAAATCGGGTAATGTTTAGGTAAAGCTCGGTCGCTTAACTAACTACCTAGTAATCAACCTTAAACATCTTAAGAATAACAAATATTAGTGTTATTATGATAATACCAAGTATTAAAATGATTATCTCAGATCTTCCAATACTAGATGTGTTATCTTCTTGATCTATACTATCGAGTGGTATTTTTCTAGAAATAGTTGAATACGTTGTTGATGTTGTTTCTTTAACTTGTTGTACTGGAATTTGCGCTTCATTGTAAGCAGGATTATGTAAAATGCTTCCATCCCATTGAGCTTGTACTTGCCATTCTCCTTCTTGATCGGGAACAAAGGAAATTTCAAATTCCCCAAAAGGATCAGTGGCTACTTCTACTTCTCGTTTCACACCTAATGGATCAATTATTGTAAAGTGAATTGTTGTGTTGCCTGTTATTGATAGTGATCCTTGGATTATTGATGCTTGGTCTTTGCTTTGTTTTAATGACCGATTTTGGATTATTAACTTTACATCTTTTTTATTTACTTCTTGAAGTGTACAGTGTTCCGTAAAAGTTGCGCCTTGAGTAGATTCCCCCTCACTTATATAGTCGAGTAATATTCCCGTTGTTTTATCCCATGTCCATTTCTCTGTAGTACTCCATAAGTCAATTTCCCTTTGTTTTAATGTAGTAATTGTTTTAAAAGTGCGGCCTTGAAAATTGTATGAAGCACCTTCTTTTAATTTAAGTTTACCTAGATCTAAAATTTCAATATATTTACCTGGTTGTAAAAGTCTGCTCCACCATTGGAAGTTTCCGTGATTTTCACTCCACCATGCTACTGGTATCGTGATCCAATAATACTGTGTACCGGATATTAACAAGTAAATTCTTGTTAGTAAAATGCCGTCTCCTTTTATATCTTTCACATAATTTTCATCAATAACATATGTGTTTTTATAGCCGAGTGTTGTGGGTAATTTCTTTGTTTTTTCAATATTTAATAGAGAGAAGTTTAAAGAATAATGTGCTATTTCAATCATCGATGTATATTTCTTAGGATCGATTATGCTTTCAAACTCGAGATCAAGGTCAAATCGTGAGCCTGAGACATTTGTCGAGTGAAACTTGTAAAGCTCGCTTATTATGAAGCCTCTATCCCTTGGTAAAACATATTCTATCGTATTTCGATATTCTAATTGAGCATCTTCAGATGGATAGGTTAAACTTGTAAGCTCCGTTATTTGATGTAGTAATCGTGTAGAGAAGACCAAATCAAGCCATTGGCTTGGATTATCATATTTACTTGAAGGCCATATAGCTGTTGCTGAAGCATTGTTTTTATAGGTATCAGTTACCCAGAAAAATATTCCGATAGATTTACTGTTTAAGTTGCTAAGAGGTATTGAGAATTCATAGATCCTATGAGGCCCACTACTATAAAGATTATGCTCAGAACTTATAGAAGCGTCTCCAACCATATACGAAGGAGTTGTGTTCCAATTGTTAGGCCATTCCTTTTCACCTGTACCAGTAACATAACTAGATCCTGGTTTACTAGGATCATTCCAAAAAGATATACTCCATCTGAAATCATCTTTCTGGGGGGATAGAGAAGAATCGTGATCAGAATCAATAGAAACAGCCGCTGCATCCATGAGATTAAGACTTACATCAGTTACAAAATCAATAAGTATATAGAGTATCGTCTCGTCGTGTTTTACTCTAAAATAACAAATACCTGAACCTTCATAGAAGGTCATATTATGTTCAAAAGCGTCTAACCATTCATCTTCATAGGTCCATCCACCATCTATAGTGACTGTATTTTGGGAAAGAGGACAGAGAATATAATCTTTTGAAGCAAGACTAGGAGGTAGACTAGTAAATAATGACATTATTATAATGATGAACATAGCGACAATAATTGTTTTATGGGATTTCGAAGGAGTACTTGTGGAAAAAGACGTCATACTAATTCTGTTATATTTCTAAATATTTAACAATTAGTATTAGATGATACATTTCAATTACTCTGAGCCTATTTTCGTAGGTAACTAGTACTCCAAAAATTTAATAAGAATTCATAGTATCTTTACATTTAGATTATTAAAATGAAAATCGGTGTCTATTCTTTTTTCCCGTTTCCTCATCAGTATGGCGGACGAACGACAAGGATAAAGAATATCTTAAAATATTTATCAAAATCAAATGAAGTTATAGTCTACACTCCTAAAGGAGACATTGAAGATAATACAGAAAAATCGACACTTAAAACTAATGAGGGAAATTCATATATAATTAAACATTTTAACTTCACACTTAATTATTGGAAAATATATAATGATTATAAAGTATACCAGTTTTTAAAGAAAGAGTATAAAAATGGTAGTTTCGACATTTTACAACTTGAAAGTAGTTTAGGTGCATACTTTCTCATGACTAAATGTAAATTTCCGAAGGTAGTGGTATTTCACGGTAGGGGTTTAAAAGAAATTGCTTATAGTGCAAAACTTCTATTTTCACAAGGCAAAATATTCAAATTCGCAGCACTTTATCTCTTTCGAGTGTATCTTTACTTTTGTAGTATTATGTCGACAAAAAAATCTGATCATTTAATAGCAATGGATAAGAAAACTAAAGAATATGCAATAAGCTTAGGTGGTGATCCAGAGAAAATCTCCATATTAACAAATGGATTTGACATGAAGGAATATCTAACCTATTCAACCTTGTTTTCTAAGATTGAATTACGAACAACATTGAAGATACCGCAAGATGCTTTTGTATTCATCTTTCATGGAATGTTATCATGGGATCAAAATTTAGAAGCGATAAAACAAATTATTAAAATTAAGAATCGGTTAAAGAAACATGACACCGCAAGAAAATACTATTTTGTAATTGTTGGCGGCCCTTTAAAGGAGATTGATAAAATTTCCAAATATATCACTTGTGATAGCGATATTCTCTTCACCGGTTATGTCAAGGATGTTAAGCCTTATTTATTTGCGGCTGATTGTGGCTTAGCCCCCTATCCTGAAGATGTACAACCAGGAGGCCCCCGACTTAAAATAATAGAATTTTTGGCGTCAGGTCTCCCTGTGATAACAACAAATACAGGAATATCTGGGTTTGAAGAACTAATGGATGAGCAGCCAATTTATTTAATGACAGAGGATTTTAAAGATTTAATAAGTTGGTTGTCAAATTTTCCAATAAGAAGTCAAAGAGAGAAGCTTAAAAAATTTGATTGGTCAAAAATTGCTTCAAAGAACGAAGAAATTCTTAGAGAAGTTCTAGAAAAAAGAAGTTAAACAGATACATTTTTTTCTAATATTTATCTAGTTCGGAACAATAGAATATTCCAGTTTTTTGGAATATATCGAGTTTCGACATATTATCTTAAATACTTGAATTATATAATGTAAAAACTGTAGTGTAACCCCTGAACTGGGGATTATGCTTATAAAAAAGTAAAAATTGAAAAAGATAAAAAATATTCAATGAGGTAAAAAAAGTATGAGTAAACGATTCTATGCGGCTTTTATGGTGTCGCTTTTTCTCTTGTCAGTCGCTGCAATGGCGGC
>CAZAXO010000073.1:0-9439 GCA_964489085.1 uncultured Candidatus Bathyarchaeia archaeon | reverse complement strand
CAATATTTGTAAAGCACACCAGCAGGATCTTTTATGCCATTTAGTAATTCTTTTAAATTCTGTGTATTATCAGTTGGGAGAATGGCACCTAAGGCCCCAATCATTCGAGCCCCTTGATCAGAAACATCAAGTCTGCCACCGCATCCAGCACAGGGCATATTAGCTTTGACACAAGGTGCTTCACACCCACCTCGAGTAGCAGGCCCCATACAAAGGATACCTTGTTCTAAAAGACATTTATCAGTGTCGATATGTTGTTGATATATCCTATTTATTGATGCAATCGGCTTGGATATTCTCTCGCGTGGACATTCATCACATACACTTCTTGCAGGTCCTATATAAGATCCCAATTTAGGTAACTTATTTGTAGCTATTCGCTGGAATAAGTTAATAATTAAATTGACTGGAGGCGGACATCCTGAGACATAATAATCAACTTTTACTAGTTGATCTAAAGAAGAGTTAACTTCGGTAATATCAGGTAAAGTTAATTTTCCTTCTTGTACCTGTACAGATGTGGATGGCCTTATTTTTTTCTTATTCTGACGGGTAGGGAGTTCGTCATATACAGTTTTAAGTAGTTCTTCTTTAGAATTTAGATTTGCTAACCCTAAAGTACCGCCCTCACAAGCACATGATCCGAACCCTACAAGAATTTTACTTTTTTTCCGTAGTATCTTAACGATATGTATATTTTCCTCGTTTCTAATTGAACCATTTATTATTGCAACATCTAAATTGGGTAACTTGTTTAAATCTTTATATTTTATATCCATAGCAACAGGCCAAAATAAAATCTCTATATTGTCTAACACATCCAATAGTTTCTCGTTAATATCCAGTAAACCAACATCACATCCTCCACAACCAGATGCCCAATATATCGCTGCTTTCAGTTTAGTCAACTAATATTCACCTTTGTTTCTACTGTTCTGCTTATTGGATTTGGTCCCAGTTCTTTTATCTCCTCAACGAATTCACTTACTTTCTTAGAAAATTCATCACCTTCTGAGGCAGATATCCACTCTAATCGTAATCTATTAGGTTCGATGCCTAGCTGTTCCATAAGCAATTTTAATAGGACAATCCTGTTTTTCGCTTTTAGATTCCCATTGACATAATGACAATCGTTTGGGGGATGGCAACCACTTATAAGTATACCATCTACTCCATTTGTAAATGCTTCAAGAATCGACTCAGGATTAATTCGTCCGGTACACATGACTCGTATGATCTTAAGATTAGAGGGATATTGAATCTTACTGGTACCTGCAAGATCAGCACCAGCATAAGTACACCAGTTACATGCAAAGCAGATAATTTCAGGATTAAACGTAGTCATTTTATTTTCCCCCTGTAGTTAAAATTGCCTTTATCTCTGCTTTTAATTGCTTATCGGAAAAGTGATACATTGTAATCGCACTAGATGGGCAAGCTGCTCCACAGACTCCACATCCTTTACAAAGAACAGGATTCACTTTTGATCGTTTCTTTCCATCTTGAGTCTCAAGTTCTATAGCGTCGTAAAAACACACTTGCTTACATATACCACAGCCACTACATAGATCTTGATTTGTTTCAGCAACTATTGGTTCGACGTTTACGATACCTGGAGCTAATAGAGATGCTGCACGACTTGCTGCTGCACTTGCTTGAGCTACTGTATCAGGAATGTCTTTGGGTCCTTGGGCTGCACCACAGATGTATATACCATCTGTGAATGTTTCAACTGGTCGTAACTTAGGATGGGCTTCAGCTAAGAAGCCATCCGGGCTTGTTGATAATTTTAATAGATTTTTAAGATTAGCATTTTGTGAGGGCTCTAATCCAGCAGCTAAGACTACAAGATCAAGTTCGTCCTCATAGATTTGTCCTAAATAGGTATTCTCATATCGTAACATTAATTGTTTAGAAGGTAATTCATGAATTTCTGCTACTCTTCCCCTAATTAATTTCACGCCTTCACTCTGTACTCGTCCCAGAAATTCCTCATATCCTTTTCCAAAACATCTTAAATCGGTATAAAAGATGACAACCTCAGCTTCAGGATCTTTTTCTTTAATTTGATGTGCTTGTTTTAGTGAAGCCATACAGCATACTCTTGAACAGTATTCATTAGCATTTACATCTCTTGAACCGACACATTGGAGAAACGCAACTTTTCTCGGTGATTTTTGATCTGAAGAGCGCAGTATTTTCCCTGAAGTTGGACCAGATGCGCTGAGTAATCTTTCAAAATCCAAATTCGTTAGAATATTTGAAAATTCGCCATAACCATATTCATATTTCTGAGAACAATCATATAGATCATATCCTGTAGCGATTATAATAGCTCCAACAGTAATTTGAATATCTTCAGATTTCTGCTCAAAGAATATAGCTTTTTCAGGACAAAATTTCTCGCATACTCTACAAATACCCTTTTTGTGATAGAGACAATTGTCCGGATCAATTGTATACTTTAATGGTACAGCTTGAGGAAAAGAAACATAAATAGCTTTTCTCTTTCCGATACCTTGATCAAATTCATTAGGAAGTGTAATTGGGCACTTATCGGCGCATATGCCACAAGCTTTACATAAATCCTCATTGACGTAACGAGGTTTTTTCTGAATGGTCACGTTGAAATTTCCTACAGTTCCTTCAATTGATTTAATCTCGGAATACGTATATAATCTGATATTTTCATGGCGTGAAACATCAACCATTTTTGGTGTCAATATGCATGATGAGCAGTCGAGAGTTGGAAACGTTTTATCGAGCTGAGCCATATGTCCACCTAATGATGGAGTTCTCTCTACTAAATAGACTTGAAATCCTTGTTCAGCTAAATCAAGAGAAGATTGAATACCTGCAATACCTCCCCCCACTACCAGTACTGATTTCTCTACTTCTACTGTGAAAGGATCTAATGGCTCATTAAGAAGGTTTTTACTAATGGATGCTGCTACCAAAGCTTTGGCTTTCTCAGTTGCTGCTTTTTTTTGATTCATATGAACCCAACTGCACTGCTCTCGAATATTCGCTATCTCAAAAAGGTAAGGATTAATATTTGCAGATTTTACTGCTCTTCTGAAAGTTTCTTCATGCATTCTTGGCGAGCAAGCAGCAACTACAATCCGATTTAAACCATGTTTCTTTATGCATTCCTTGATTAGATTCTGTCCTGGATCTGAACACATGTAAATATAGTCGGTTGAATATGCAACTCCTGGTAATTTTTTGGCATATTTAGCTACTTCTTTCACATTGACTGTACCAGCGATATTATTGCCGCAATGACAAATGAAAACGCCTACTTTAGGTTTTTCTTCTTTTATCAATGGACTTCAGCTCCTATTTTCTGTAAAAGCGAGGTAGTGGGTATTGCATGCGCTCCTAAACCTAATTTAACTGGTGAGAACCCGAAAGCAAGACCTAAAAGCTGAGATAAATGGACAACAGGTATTTTATAATCAACACCTGTTGCTTCACTCAATTCTTTTTGTCCTCGATCAAATTGGAGATGACAGAATGAACAAACATTGAGTATACAATCAGCATTTGAATCTTGTATATTTTCCAATTTTTCTTTTGTCATATCTAATGCAACATCGATATCAGCTGACCTCACTCCTCCACCTGCTCCGCAGCACATATTTTTATCCTTATAGGGTATACTTATTCCTCCTAATTGTCGAACGATTTCATCAATAAACTCTGGTTTTTCAGGATTATCGACATTTTTTAGTTCTTTTGGTCGTAAAAGATGACAACCATAATGTATAGCGATTTTTAAACCATGTAACCGCTTCTTCCCCAATTTACTTATCTGCTCAAGATAATTATCAAATAATAATTTACTGAAATGATAGACGTCTATACTTCCTGTAAATATTAATCCTATGTCGGCTAGTACTTTATTTACTCGTTCTTTAGCACTAATATCTGTTTTCAGTAACGAATTTACTTCGTATAATGTTCCGAAGCATCCATTACAAACATTAACAATACTAGCTCCATTTTTTTCTGCGAGAGCTAGATTGCGAGCTGCAGTCATTATCCAAGTTTCCTCACTGAAAGATCCTACTACTCCAGGAGCTGGACAACATGAAGCTCCTGGAAGATCTAATAGTGTGGCCCCTAATTTATTAAAGACCTTTTTAGTAGCTGCTTCTATCCCTGGATATCTATTGGGGACTATACATCCTAGAAACAGACTATATTTAGTTAACATTTAGCTATCTCTCGAAATTTTGTTTTATGAATTATTTTTTGAACATCTTTTAATGATTCTGGATGGCTATGTACAGTTGGAGGTAATTCAGGTAATCCAAGTTGTTTTCTTACTTGCTTGATGTTCTCGGTTATAGGAACTAAGTGCCCTGTATCACAGAAAAAGCGTGCAACTTTCTGGTGAGCTGGTTTCATATATCCTCTTTGAACAGCGATGTTTCTTAACTCTTTAATGATTGCAGTAGGTTGAACATCTCGAGGACATCGATCAAAGCATGTGTAGCATGTAGTGCATAACCATAGATCATCTGATTTCAATACCTCGTCGAATCCCATAATCACTTTTTCAACCACTTGTCTTGTTCGTAATTGAGTTCTTCGACCCGATGGGCAGCTTGCAGTACAAGATCCACATTGGATACATTTAAGTAATGAAGGAACACTTTTTTCCAACGATTTTTGGAAAGTATGATGATACTCATCATAATCTTTATTATCATTCTTATTCAATTTCATCAACTATAATCGTGTCATATTAGTTAACATTGTTAACATTTATAACATTGTTAAATCGAGTAATAAACATATTGCTATCCCTTCGATTGCTCTCGAATTAAGTGAAAGTATCCCTTAGTAGAATTTCGATAGTATCTAAAAATTAATAAACATTTAGTTTCTGCTCCAAACAAATCCTCATCATCTAAGCCCATACTAAAGATGGGTATTATTTCTAAAAAGTTCTAAAAATACTAATAATTTTCGATAAATGCAAATTTAAATTAAAACACCTTGTTCATTAAGGATTTTTTCATAGAATTTTCTCAATGATTCAGTAACTTTTCCTATAGTTCCATCACCAATAGTATTCCTATCAACAGTACTTACCGGTATTACTCCTCCAGTTGTCGAAGTGAGAAAAACTTCATCCGCTGTAATTAAATCATAAGGAGTTAAATTTTTCTCAATAAATTCAAAACTATTCTCTTCTGCAATTTCAATGATTGTAGACCTTGTGATTCCTTCTAAAATATTTAGGATAGAAGGAGTATATAATACGCCACTTTTAACTATAAAAATATTGTCTCCAGTGCCTTCGGCGATAAATCCATGAATATCAAGCAGAATAGCTTCATCTGCGTTGGCTTCAACCGCTTCTATTCGCGCTAAAATATTAGTTAAGTAATTTAAGGATTTTACTCTAGGTTCAAAACATATTGGAGGCACTTTCCGCATTTTAACAGTTACAACATTTAAACCCTTTGTGTGATCATGACCTGGAATAATACTTGATGTCATTTCAGATGGGATTACAATAATTGATGGTTTTTCACAATATCGAGGGTCAAGAAGAGGATATCCAACCCCCCTTGTTACGATCACTCGAATATAAGCATTCTGCACATCATTCTTTGTTAAGGTAGTGTAAATTATTGATCGCATCTTCTTTTTCGATATTACAGAACCAATTTTAACTAATTTCAAAGACTTGTACAACCTATCTAAATGTTCATTTAACTTAAACAGTCTACGATTATAGAGAATTAGAGTTTCATATACTCCATCTCCATACAAGAATCCGTGATCTAACACGGAAATGTTTGCTTTACTTTCTGGAGTATACTGACCATTAAGATACAATATCATCTCTTTTTTCAAGCTAATATCCTCCTCATTAACACTATTGTTTCTAATTATGATATAGCTATAATAGAATTTTCTTTCTCAATACATATTTTAAAAAAATACTTTATTTAAAAAAAGAAAATGGGGGGGTTTTAAATTTTTTATTCTACAGGTATCTCTTTATAGGCTAGTTCAATGTCGATGCCTTGTGCCTTTCTCTTAGCTTTATATCCAAAGTAAATTATTGCACCAAGTACGTACATTCCAATTAGATAAGCCCATGCGAGCCAACCTTCAACAAAGAACAATCGTGTTTCTCTTGCGAAGAGAATCAAAACAGCTATGGTAAAGATTATCCAAACGGCACCTGCAATAGATATTGTTGGAATTCCACCTATCTCATGTTTACTTATTGGCGATGCTTTGTAAAGTGATTTTCGTCTCCATGGCATGATCATTCCTGCTAAAGCTGTTCCTGCGAAGCCCACGATACTTACCAATGGAGCAGCTAATATAAATTGGTCGAACGGTGTATAAGCGAAGAGGCCGACGAAGATCCATGCTATTACCATGATTACGATGATTGCCACCCATGGCGCTCGTGTTCTTGGATGTACAGCTGCTAATTTTTCAGGGAAGACTCGATCAAATGACATTGCTAACATGGTTCTTGATACCGCTAAAGTAATGTTGACGAACCACATCCAGAACCACGCCTGCAGTGTGATAAAGATGATTAGCATTGGTATTGGATTTTCATAGATCATTGCGACTAGGAAACCGAAGTATGGCGCAACCGGTATTGGATAAGCATCGGTATTCCAAAATAACCAAGTTATCGATTTATACCAGTCAACGGGAATAACATGAGAAATACTAGCGTATAGTAGTAGTGCTAAGATAATACAGACTATTTCAGCTAGAACTACTTGGATCATCTGAGCTTTGAATCCACCTGCTCCTTTAATCTCTCCTGCGTTAAATGCTGACCAAGCGGGGAACATGAATGCCATAGCAAGAGGAATCGCGATTATCAGTGATTCATATCCTACATTACCAGCGGTGCTGAAGCCCTGTGCTTTAGCAACTTCCATAATTGAGTTATAAGCACCTGCATCCATATTGAAGACGTCCATCATGAAACGATCAAATGCAGGTTGGAAGGTTCCTGAAGCCGTAGTGAGTAGCATACCTATCATAATAATCATTCCTACAACGCCGACATAGAATAGTGCTTTTTGAGCTCTTCGATACCAGACCATACCAACGTAGTTAATGATAGATGACCATGCTACCACTATTATGCCAAGAACAAAGAATCCATGACCTGTCGACATCCAAACACCTGAATCAATTAACGCTTGATTACCCCACATTGCACCGAAAATAACAAAGAACGGTGCGACAACGTGATCTGCTGCCCACCATGCTGGAAATGCAAGCCATATTATCTGCATGATTACTACGAATACAAAGAGATTAATGAAACCAGTAGCACCACCTAGAATCCTACTTTGGAAGATATAGTCTCCTCCTGATCTAGGCATAGCTGAGATCAATGATGCTTCAACATAAGCCAATGCGGTACAGAATATTCCTACGAGTATGAGTGCAAGATACATATTCCCTGCTGGTGCAATTGCAAGGCCATTTACGAAACCGAAAGCTAAAACAATCATTGGTTGAATGGCTAAGACATTATAGATGAAGCCGTCCCATGTTGACCATGGCTTAACGAGTCCAGTTGCTGTTCTTAGAAATATTGATTGTTTTTCACCCATATTTTCCACCTTATTACATAGTAATCCAAGATTTATGATAGCTAATATATATAATACTTTCGATAAAAGTGGTTAAAAAAACTCAAAATCGTAATATTCCTAGTAACATAACCAGATGAAATATTTTGTGATTCAACTATGGAAACATACTATAATTTTGTTTTATAAGGAATAATAGCCAGTAGAATGTGCTAGTTACTTTAAATATAAAAAGCGAATTTAAAGCACCTGATAAGTTACTCAGTGCACCATATTATCAGGCTTTCAAAAGAGAAGTTAATCTTTTAATTTGTTTTTTATAGCTTGTGTCGCGCCATAGAGATCATTCTGTGGAACACATAGAGTATCAAAAACCGCCCTTTCAAATAGATCAGGCTGAAGATTTAAAGTTCCATAAGCGCATTCTCCCCAAATCACTGGTAATCCCTTTACTTCTCCATATTCTTCAACTGGCGGCTTATGCCCCATTATAAATGTAAGAACACCATACTGTTGCTTAATTTTTTCAACTAAATTTTCGTGTTTTAACCAATCAACCAGATAAAATGCTGATGCGTGACAATGCTGACAAGCACCGCCATCAATAACGTCAATCCAATCAAATTGTCCAGTAATCTTTCTTGGTGGAAGAGGCAGTACCTTCTTTACTTCCTCGATAGTATTTCCTTTTATAGTAATCTCGTTTAAGTCAGCTGTTCCCAATTGTTGTCTGTGACCGAGAGCACTAGTTATAACTCTAAGAGGTTCAATACCTATAACCGCTGAAGCAACAGCATCAATTGCAACGATATCTTTACTTGCTAAGATAAGATTCATATCAATGAAATTTCTTTTTTGTAATTCCGCATCTCCGAAATGTCCCGGTCCAGCTCCTCCTAAAACCTTCAATCCATCGAGTATATTCAATGAAGGAACCTTTACTTTACAAACATCAACCAGTTTTTGGTCTAAATCTCCTCTATGAGCATATTTTCGGTAGCTATCTTCAAGATATCCATGTCCAATATTCTTCATTGCCATGGTAATGAGAGTATCTAAATGGGTCTTCATTGCAGGAAGATTAATCACTTTATCGCATTCAACAACAGGTTTGAACACTTTACATTTTTTCAATAAAATTCCATTAGGAACTGGAACTTCAACAACATCGTGTTCTTCAAAAGGCAGTATCTCAGCTCCAACTTCTTGACAGATTTTAGATATCCCTAAATCATCGAAAATGCTCCGATCAGAAACCCCAAATTCTTCATTCTCATAACTCGAAGATTCGCCAATTGCAATTCGCTTAGGATTAACCTCCTCTATAACAAGTTCTAAAACCGCTTTAATTACTTCTGGAGAAGTTGTCGTTGGGGGAGGCCCTGGATAGACAAAATTAGGCTTTAATAATATATAATCATTTTTATTAATATATCCAGAGAAACCGCCAATATAATCTACAGCTTTTTTAACCATACCTTTAATCTTAGGATAATCTAAAACGCCTTCCCCTTTAATAATAGAAACGTCCGACATGTTACATCCTCTAACTTAACTCATAAATAGTATTACAAGGTACATAAAATGTGTACATAAATATTTCTAATTCATATTTACTTTTTTCATAAGATCTACTTCTCAATAATTTGAGATTGACTATTAAAAAAGTGTTTCATGTAAAAAAAGAATAGATATGAAAAAAAATCTATTCTACAGGGATTTCTTTATAAGCCATTTCTACGTCTATGCCTTGTCTTCGTCTATAAGCTTTGTATGCGTAGTAAACAATGATACCGCTGAGATATGTTCCAATGAAGAAGGCGACACTAGCCGGATCA
>CAZAXO010000072.1:0-9550 GCA_964489085.1 uncultured Candidatus Bathyarchaeia archaeon | reverse complement strand
TATACGTTGTATGCGCTGTTGGTATTAATCTTGTTTCAGTTTATGAGTAGAATCCCGCGGTTAATCCTCCATCGACAACGAATATGCCGCCAGTTGCGTATCGGCTTTTCTCAGAGGCAAGCCACACCGCCATCTCCGCTATTTCCTCCGGTTCCGCAAGTCTTCCTAGTGGAATCATCTTCTTCATCCCCTCAATCACTTCATCTTTATTGGGGAGATCGTAGAAGGTTTTCTTCCATTGTGGAGTTAATGTTTCACCAGGAACTATTCCATTCACCCTAATCTTATGTTTAGCGTAGGTTAATGCCATTGCCTTCGTTAACTCCATAACTCCTGCTTTTGAGGCGCTGTATCCATCAACCATTGGATACGTCATGTAGGCATTCGTTGTAACGGTATTAATAATGGAGCCTCCGCCATGCTCAATCATGTTGGGAATAACATTTCTTGATACAAGGTAGACGCTTTTCAAATTGAGGTTGATTAATTGATCCCATTCCTCCTCAGTGTTCGTAGTGACAGAATCGTTTGAGTCTGTTCTCCAGCCGCCCACATTATTATGGAGAATATCGATTTTACTGTATTTCTGGAGAGCTTGGCTGACCATCTTCTCTACGCTTGATGCTTTCGTTGCATCAGCTTGAATGAAGACTGCTTCACCCTTTTGCTCTTCGATTAAGCTGACCGTTTCTTCTCCTCCTTTAGGATCGATAACAGCCACAACTACTTTCGCTCCCTCCTTCGCCATTCCTAACGCTGAAGCGCGACCTATTCCTGATCCCGCCCCCGTAACGAGAGCTATTTTACCATCTAATATTCCCATATAATCAACTCTTACTACAAATTTTATTTTCAAGTAATATACTCAGTTACTCTTGTTACATTAATAACATTTTTCTAAGCTTCCATGGATTCTCGTCTACTGTACTCTTCGAAAGAGTTGCAACTGAGAATGAGATCACGTTCGTTTACTATGATAAAGTACAGTTTAACGTTTTTAGATGGTTCCGGTTACTCAGTATGTAAACGAATACGGTAATATCTTCTTCATCTTCTTAGTTTTTGATGGTTCGAAGAGTGTGTAGCCTCCCTTCGTCTCAAATTCTTTCGCATACTTCTGCATTTTCTCTCGGTCCAGTTCTACTCCAAGTCCTGGAGTATTGGGAACCGTCATACACCCATCCTCAAATTGAAGCATACCATTCGTGCAAACATCATCTTCAAGATACATGTAATAAGTCTGATTCGGCAAAATAAAGTTCGGAGTAGATGCGACAATATGCAGCGTTGCAAGGACAAGTATTGAGATCTCCCAGCCTGCGTGGAGTACCACGGGCAATCCAGCCATTTCACAGATCGCGCATGCCTTTTTACAATTCATGATGCCCCCCGTCATGAGAGGATCAATATGTCCAAAGATATCAGCCTGTTCTTCACGGACTCCACGAAGAATCTCGTAAGGCGATTCAGCGCCAGAACATATCGGAGTCTTTACTGCGTCTTTTACCCGTTTCATACCATAACTATAGGTGGGATCTTCAATAAAATCTATGTCATACTTCTCTAATTTGGTTATCATCTTCACAGCGGTTCCAGGTGACCATGCGATATTTGCGTCCAATCTAATGGGATACTTGTCGCCAATCGCTTCTCGTACTGCTTTAACTGCTTCTATATCATCATCCGGGTCAATTCCCACCTTAATGTAGAATGCTTTGAACCCCTCTTTCACAAATCGGAGGGCATCTCTCGCCATATCCTCCGGTTTCTTCCTGTTTATCCACGGCGCAAACTCCACCTTCTCGGTCAGTGACCCACCAAGCAGTTTATACAAGGGTTTCTTACAGGCTTTTCCGATAATATCCCAGAGAGCCATATCTATTCCTGAAATCACTCGAATATCAGTTAATCCCGCACCTAATAGTCCCCGAAAAAGCTGTTCAGTATCAAAAGGGTCTTTACCTACCAGATACTTCTTCGCTTCAAGAAGTAGAGAATTCGCGTAGTCACTTGAGGCATGCTCGGTTGTTCCCTGTCCAACTCCTATTAGCCCCTCATCAGTATGCACTTCGATAATAATCGCGTTTACTCCGTAATGTCCTACGCCCCACGCCCACAGTTCCGTTTCTTTATAAGGAATTCTAACAGTTGCAGATTGAATATCCACTATCTCCATACCCTGTAAACCCAAATAGTATATAAATCATGGAAGTAATTATAAGATTATCATCAACTATACGCTTCCCCTAAATATCATTAATTTGAGATCCTATTTTTTTAAACTGTATATTCATGCTATAGTACCATAGGTTTCCCTATTCGAATAGTTTATACATCTCTTCAAAAACTAATTCAATAAGTTTGTTGATTAATTTTTGAGAAGGCGATATTAATTCACTTTTAGAATATGATCAATAAATTCATGCTTTAAGGCATCTAATGTTTTATCTCGTCTTCTTCGTATATTTAGATGGTTTTAACAAGGACTTCACCGCTCTTCTTGCTGCTACTATTAGGTAGCCACTTGACCTTTAGTTCATGAGCTAACTGGAATTTGGATTTGAGTAATGAGAGCTCACATTCAAGTATGTTCAGGAGTTTGCGTTGAGGAGCTAGTTGACTGTTCATTTTTATTAACTTAAGATAATCTATTAGAAAAATGAGAATCCAACATTTGATTAGATATAGTCAGAGTTTGCATTTTAGGTAAGGAATAGGTAATATCACGTTTTTATCGTTTTATCTTAGAGCTTATGTGCAGAATGATATAAATATTAGATTGGGAGATACTGTAGGTAGGGGAGCTGGGGAGAGCCTGGCTGAGAGGATAGCGATGAGCTATCGACCCTTGGAACCTGATCCAGGTAATGCTGGCGAAGGAAGGAGAAGGGTTTTTTTCAGCCTATTCAACCTGCCCCTATAGGTGGATTGAATGGAGATTAAGACGAAGATTATTTCTGAGGTGATTGTTGCTGTCACCCTTGCATATATTTTGAATCTGATTGTTGTGTTCCGGATGCCTCAAGGCGGCTCAGTAACGGCGGTGAGTATGGTTCCACTTCTCTGGTTGGCTTTGAGGAGAGGCGTTAAAATAGGTGTGTTCGGAGGGATCGTGTTTGGGCTTGTTGATATGCTGCCGCAACCGTTTATCGTCCATCCTGCTCAGTTCCTGCTTGACTATCCGCTCGCGTTTGGCGCCCTGGGACTAGCAGGGTTGTTCAAAGGACAGCCGATCATGGGAGTTGTTGTTGGTATTGTCGGTAGGTTTGTGTGCCACTTTATCTCTGGGATTGTGTTCTTTGCGATGTTTGCTCCTGAAGGGGTGCATCCCGCGATATACTCTGCAATCTATAACGGCTCATACCTGATAGTTGAACTCGTCTTCAGCATCATCGTCATGAGTCTCCTTGTTAAAAGAAAGATCATTACGATGTATCTCTAAGAGAAAAGCCGTATACTGAGCTAGCTCAGAATCGATCGATTCTAACTGTATCTTAATTTTCAAATAAAACTTAAGATTCAAACCTATTTACAATGATACATATGTTCCATCACCAAAATCAGCTTAAATAGAAAATTTCAATAGAGAATAGAGGTGATCTTGTGGAAGTGAAAAATTTTCATGAAGTAATTCCAAGTAAGAAGAGTTTTGATGTGGATGAAAAGATTGCGTTTTCTGAGTTAGCTAGCTATCATTTCAAGCTTTTCCTAGTGCGGATCCCGCAAGAGTAGCTTCTTATATCGTAGTGAGCATCGGCTTCATCGGAGCGGAACCATCATCCAAAGTAGAGACAGAGTAGTAGAGATAACTACCGCAGCGTCACTATGGGTAGCTGCAGGAGTAGGTGCAGCTATAGGTAGGGGATATTACACAGAAGGAATTGTAGTTGCGATACTTTCACTTCTAATATTAAAGTGTAGCAGGTTTGAAAAGAAGCATAAAAGGTAATTAGCTACGAGTGCAAGTAAAGGTAATCTGGTTAATTATTCTTAAAAATATGCTACTACTGAGATTGCATCACCAACCATCGAAGATATATGATAATCTAGCATACTAGACTGCTTAAAGGAGGAGATAAAACGATAATTGAAGGGGGGAATCGAATACAGCACCACAGCAGCAAGAGCTACCTACCTTATGTGTATTTCCAGTTCGGTGTCCTGAATGTGGTTTAGTAACTTATTGCACAAGGAAAAGTGATATTCAGAGAGCGATAACGTCTCATTTGCTAAGACACTATCGTGCAGATCCAGAAATCAAAAAAGAGGTATTCGATAAATCAATGTTGGTGAATTCTCATGAAGGATGAGGATCTAGAAAGAAGGAGAAAAGAGATTAAAGAGAAGGAGCAACGGATAAAAACTCGCATGGTAAAGATCAAGCATAAGATTGTAATCCTCAGCGGAAAAGGAGGTGTAGGAAAGAGTACCATCGCAGCTAATTTAGCAATCGCGTTAGCATGGAAAGGACGACCAAGCTTAGTGGGGATCCTCGACGCAGATATAACCGGCCCAAGTATACCTAAGATACTGGGAGCACGACAGCAAAAACTTGAATCAGCTAAACAAGAACTCTTACCCGCTTTAGGTCCTCTAGGAATAAAGATTATATCAATGGATTTCCTGCTTAAATCTGATGAGACGCCAGTGATCTGGCGTGGCCCATTAAAATCTATGGCTATCCGAGAATTTTTAGCTGACGTAGCGTGGCGAAATTTAGACTTTCTTATTATAGATCTTCCACCGGGAACAGGTGATGAAGCTCTAAGTGTCATACAGGAAATACCCGATATTGATGGAGTTGTTATAGTTACTATTCCCTCTGAAGTCTCTCAAATCGTCGTGAAGAAAGCAGTAAGTTTTACCCGTCAATTGAATAAACCAGTTATCGGTGTACTCGAGAATATGAGTGGACTCATCTGCCCAAAATGTGGAGAACAGATAGAGGTCTTCCAAACAGGGGGAGGACAAAAAGTAGCAAATGATCTGAATGTATCTTTCCTAGGAAGAATCCCTCTTGACCCGCGAATCTGTGAAGACTCAGATAGAGGAAGACCATTCATAGTGAAGCATCCAGACTCCCCAGCTGCAAAAACATTTATGAAAATCACTGATAAGATTGAGCACTTCGTTGAAGAACTGAAAACACCTCCTATAAAAGAAGTATCATCGAAAACAAAGAAAAAAGAAGAGATAACTAGTTAGTTTCTTAGGAGATGTACGATGACAGAGCACCCCCAATGTGCGAAATGCAAAAACCATGTGTGTGAATCATCCTCAAAAACTGAGCAGTATAGCAAGAATCTGCCCAGATTCTGTCCAATGCGAACCAACATTGAGAGTATAGAAAAATCAGTTAAACGATACCGTGAACAGACTATTAGCCGTATATATCTTCCCGCCACCATCACAGAAAAAGAGGCGTATCAAAATGTCCGGGGGACTCGTATAGCGGTAAGACCCCGAATAAAAGAGGTGATCGAGTTTGGCAAACTTCTTGGAATTAAAAAGATGGGAATCGCCTTCTGTGCTGGATTACAGGATGAAGCTTTTCGGTTAACAAACTTACTTGAAGAGCAAAACTTTGAGGTAGTCTCTGTTGTCTGTAAATGTGGTGGAATAGATAAGACGCAGTTAGGTATCTCCGAGGAGGATAAGATCAATGTTGTGAAGACCTTCGAAGCAGCGTGTAATCCTCTCTTACAAGCAGATCTACTAAATCAAGCAGGAACGGAATTGAATCTTATCGTTGGTTTATGTCTTGGTCATGACATACTCTTTACTCAACATTCCAATGCCCCCGTTACGACGATCATTGTAAAAGATAGATTACTCGGCCATAATCCTGTAATTGGATTATATAGTTCTTACCATAAAGACCTCATCAAAACACAGCTGAGAAGATGACTGTAAGATTCTACTTAACATTAGTTAACTAATAGGTAAAGAAGATGAGGAGATCAATGAAAAAGAGAAGATTCTTCCCCGCAATCGAACTATATAAAGTTAGAGATGAATATTATGTGGTTGATGGTCATCATCGAGTCGTAGTTGCTAAAGAATTAGGGAGACTCGCTATTGATGCTCATGTAACTGAATATCTTCCTATGGGAGAAAATCCAGATGATGTACTCTATAGAGAAAAAGTCTGTTTTGAAATGAGGACAAAACTAAAAGGACTGAGAATCACAAAAAAAGATTTCTATCAGATATTAATGAGGGAGATCGAGAGATATCATAAAAAAATACAAGACAAAGATAAGAAGATCCTTTTTCAAGAAGCAGCTAGAGCATGGTACAATCAAATATTTAATCCAGCGATCCGAGATATTACAGAATCAGGTATACTCCGATTCTTTAAAGATCTTACACCAGAGGATTTCTATACGTATTTACAGAATAATCGAGAACTTCATTTAAGAAAAGAAGATAAAGATTTTATAAGCGACCCACTAAAAACTACCAATCTTCAAAAGATAGCAAATGAGCTTAAATTATTAGTTGAGAAAGATACTCATCTTAATTCAGAAGAAACTCGTAGGAAATTTAAAAAAACATTACCTCCCTGTTTTTATCTTAATTTTTGCCCTTATTATCCTGATGAAGAAAAATTTGCGTTTATAGAGAGAACCAAGAAGTATTATTCGCAAATATGGAATCACATTAAACAAATTTTTTCATAAATTCTATTAAAGAAGAATTATGGTTAGCTAGCTTAAATTTCAAGGTAAAACAGAATAATTTTTTTAGTATAATCACTAATACTATCAGGACTGAATGGATTATTGAGCAACTAGTACTTATATTACGATTTTGCATATTCTCCAACTATAGGAATCTTCTCCTCACATTCAGGACAAGTATTATCTGAACTAACTCTGTAACCAATTATATCAAATCCGAACCTTTCAATTAGAAGTTCATCACAGTTGTGACAATAAGTATTTTCTAATCGATAGCCGGGAACGTTACCAGCATAGACATAGTTTAATCTCTCTTCCTTCCCTATCCGCCAAGCTTTTTCTAAAGTTTCAACCGGTGTTAGAGTTGGATAAAGCCCAAGATCTAGAGCTTTATAAGCTGGAAAATATTGTGTAATATGCCAAGGAGTATTTTCGTCAGCTTCTCTTATAATTCTTCGAGCTATAGTACGTAAGCACTCTTCATCGTCATTAATATCGGGAATAACCAGAGTCGTAACTTCTACATGAACTCCTAATCGCTTAGCATCTCTGATATTTCTCCACACTTTTTCAACGTCAGCACCACAGTATTGTCTTACAGACTCCTCATCTCCCTTCATATCAAAGTTTGCAGCATCTAAACCATGTTCCACCAGCAATCTTAACACCTCAGAAGTCATATATCCATTCGTCACATATGTATTGTAGTATCCATTTTTCTTAGCTAGATCGAAAACATCTAGAGAATATTCAAATAGTAGAGTGGGCTCATTAAATGAGATACTTACACCTTGACATCTCTTCTCTTTCATCAATTTAACTAAATTGTTAGGTGATAGATAATTGCTTTTACTTAAATCAGGCGCAGATTTGCTGATATCATAGTTCTGACACCAAGGACAACTAAAATTACAACCCCAACTTCCTACAGTAAATGCGTAGCTACCAGGATAAAAATGAAAAAATGGCTTCTTCTCAATAGGATTAGCACTAAAGGAGGAGATATCCCCATATTCTAACGTGTAAATTCTTCCATCACTATTCCGTCTAGTTTTACAGAATCCTAATTCATTTGGTGAAAGTTCACAGAATCTTTCACAAGTATTACATTTTACTTTATCATCTATTTTTTCATAGAGCATCGCTTCTCTGACACAAGGATTATAAACCTCCATTTCCAATCAAAAAATCCTTCAATAGCACAATAAACTATTTCAAATAAAATTTATAAACTTTCTAGCAGGACATAATATCTTTTTCTCAAAAAATATTGTAAAATGTATTTTTTTCACCATTAGTTAGAGATATTATATAACTTATCATATTTTACAGTAAGAAATGATAGCTAATACTTGTTCTAGTTTAACAGGTAATAAATATGAAATTAGCTAAGAAAATAGAAAAACTGGGTACAGAAACAGCATTTGATGTATTAGCTAAAGTTACAGCGTTGAGAGCAAAAGGAAGAGATATTATCTCGTTTTCAATAGGTGAGCCAGATTACGATACACCAAAGAATATAAAAGATGCTGCTGAACAAGCAATTGATAATAATATAACACATTACCAACCAGCAAATGGAATGCCGGAATTACGAAATACAATCGCAGAAACATCACAGCAATTAAGAGGAGTTCACGTAAACCCTGAAGAAGTTGTTGTGACTCCAGGCGCAAAACCAATTCTATTCCATACTATCTTAGCATTGATAAATCCTGGTGATGAGGTTGTCTATCCGAGTCCTGGTTTTCCAATCTATGAATCCCTCATCAATTTCATCGGAGCTAAAGCAGTCCCGTTACCCCTAGAAGAAGAGAAAGAATTTTCAGTCGATACTAAAAAATTAGAATATCTCATATCACCAAAGACAAAGCTGATCATACTCAATTCACCTCATAATCCAACGGGAGGCATCCTATCACAAAACGATATGAAGATTATAGGTGATCTTGCTATAGAGAACAATAGTTATGTCCTCTCTGATGAAATATATCATCGTTTTATCTATGAGGGAGAATTCACCAGTATCTCCTCAATTCCAGAAATGAAGAACAGGACAATAATTGTGGATGGCTGTTCAAAGACATATGCTATGACAGGATGGAGAATTGGATGGGGAATTATGCCCAAAGAACTCGCAAAAATCATCACACGCCTGATTATAAACGCGGAGTCTTGTACAGCCGCATTTACCCAGATAGCAGCTATAGAAGCACTCAAAGGAGACCAAGAAGAATCCTATAAAATGGTCCACGAATTCAAGATCAGAAGAAACCTTATCGTCGATCTCTTAAACCAAGTTAAAGGAGTAACCTGTCTTCACGGAAAAGGAGCTTTCTACGTATTCCCGAACGTAACGAGAGCATGTCGAGAACTCGGCTTACAAAATGCAGAGCAGCTACAAGATTACCTCCTCAATGAGGCAGGAGTAGCAGTACTCGCGCGTACCTGTTTTGGATCCCGAAATACAGGAGAAACTGATGAGTATCTCCGTATCTCATATTCAGTACCACAGGAAACGATACAGGAAGGAATTAAGAGAATACAAGACGCTATTGAACATCCGAAAAAGCTACAGAAATATCAGAAGATAGCTAGTTAAAGTTATCAAAGGATATCATCTACAATTAGAAGAAAAAAGATAATGGTAGATCAACAGATACGATACCAAAAAGGCGGAACAGACTCGCCTGATGAGTATACACACTACAGACTATATCAACGCAGGGACGCCACCTGTCCTGGATGTGGCGGGACACACCTTATGCTAGACTACGACGCAGCTGAGATAGTCTGTGCAGATTGCGGCTATGTGATCAATGACAAACTAACGGACCCAAGACCTGAATGGAGCGCCTTCGACGGTG
>CAZAXO010000071.1:0-9678 GCA_964489085.1 uncultured Candidatus Bathyarchaeia archaeon | reverse complement strand
CCAACCCTTGCCGCGCTTGGATCCAGCATCTACCTGCTCCGTCGCAGACGGTAACATAAGTAGACTAAACGATCAAAAGCCACAAAACAAAACGTTCAGGCTCCTCCAAAAGAGAGCCTGAAACTAAACCCCCTTTTTCTTTTTATTAGTTATCTACCTTTACGGCAGTCTTTTATATAGTGAAAAATCGATTTTTCCTTATCACCTATACTAGAGATAGAACCGATTATTTCAGAGTATGTAAAACATTAATGAGATAACTAATCTTTTCATCATAATAACTAGGCTCTACTCCTTCTAGGAGCGGATCGTAAATCGATAAAATCTAATGCTTTATCTGTGGTTTCATAGCCACTCCAGAAATGTGGCTTAACTACTAAGCCCATAGCTTCCATTTCTTTCAATATCTTGGAAATTGATTTTTTATTGATATTATAATAGTTACTTATCAGTTTCGGTTTATTATAACCCTTCGAGATCGCTTTCAGAAGATGAAGATATCGTTTTGGCAATTTAAATTTAATGACGTCCTTAGCACTCGATTTCCGCTGTTCTTCAATAATCTGATAGTCACCTAAATATTTGCTGAGTTCCTGTGACCAGTAAGAGGGAAGAGGCCATGCGAGTATACCTTCCCATTCTTCACTCCATACATAAGCGTATGATCGGTAATCAGTATCGATATTTCCAAATTCTTTTCTAGCTTTTTCAGCGACCCACTTGAGTTTTTCCCGTTCAAACATCTCACTGAATTTACTTGGTTTACAATAGAAGATAATATCTAATAGTCTGATAATATTTAAATCGATAGACGCCGCAGTTACCGTAGTAAAGATTAACGTCTGATCTCTATGCCTGGCAGTAATCATCATCTTAGATAATACTTTGCTGGCTTGGCTCATAGATTCCTTACTATAATATACGAGACTCGCCTCATCAATTAGAATACATGCTCTCTTCGGAGCATCTTCTATCCTTTCAATAATCTTGATATACGATGGAAGAAGATCCGCTTTCTCTCTTGGAAACTTTAGAATATAGGTCGGTCTTCCCTCTGAGTAACAGATATCTATAATATTGTATCCTTTACTTGTCTTCCCTGATCCTCTGATCCCAAATATACCAATGATCAAACTATTTTTCGCGATATGTTCTAGTAACTTATTATGATTCAAATCTTTTATCATGTAGCTCTCCTTGAGTAACAGCTTTTCCTCATTCTTTTTCTATAAATCGTCATTTTAAAGAAATAAACACTATTATTTAGAAAACATTTAGCTAATTCTTATTGTTTATCTGAGAAGACTCTTACAAACAATTCGATAATAAAAAATCTATCAAGGTTGCTTAGCATATTTCTATGATTCGCTTCTTGAAGATGGATAGTAGCTAGCTATACCTTATAATAACGCAATGAGGTAAACAAGGTATTTGCTTACAAATTTGCTGCAATAGATTATTCTTTTTTTAGTACAGACCGATACGAAATTATATAGATTAACTAGTTATATTTTTCTGTTGGAGAGTGTATTTTCATATGATTGGTATGTTTCGTAAAGATGATACTAGCGGTTATAAAGAGGTTATGGATGGGATAACGCGTAAGACTTTGGTGTATGGTGATAAAACGACTATGGTGAAATTTAAACTCGCAAAGGGAAGTTTAATTCGAAACCATCAACATCCTCAGCATGAGCAGACAGGGTATTTAATAGAGGGAAAACTGCTTTTTTATATTGGAACAGAGAAGTATGAAGTTGACCCAGGAGATAGTTGGTGCGTCCCCGCCAATATTGCGCATAGAGTAGAAGTTCTAGAGGATTCAGTGGCTATTGAAGTATTTTCACCGATAAAAAAAGATTACATCTAGCTTAAGAATAATACAATCCCTCTTGATATTTGTAGATAGCTACCTGTAATTGATTATGATTTTCGTATTCGTGATGAAATGCTCTTCTTAAAGATGAAAGATAAGCCTAACCCCAAAAAGAGGAATGCCATAGATACCACCATAGATTCGTCTCCCCACAGTGAGGCTACATATAAACTGGGTGTTGCTAAAAGGTATATTAGACTATGAACATCGACAGTAATTTCTGAGGAACTTAATGTAAAGGACGTTAGTTGCGGTATCTCCGATAAACCTCGAACCGTTAATAATGATGCTAGTGCTACGCATAAGAATAGAAGTCCTACTACGACTGCTGTGAAACTTCTCTTCTCAATAATCTCTACTCGACTCAGAATGTATCCTTCCTCTTTTAATCGTTTTAAAAAAAATGGGTGTTATTTATTAAAAAAAGTGGGTAGTTTATTTACGCTGTTTTTCATAGCTTTTCGCGGTTTTCTCTATGGATGTCAGCCACTTTCTGGAGTTTCGAGCTATCGTATCTTTAAAGCCCCATCCTAATGCTATGCCCAATCCCACGCCGATACCTAATGCTAAGCCCCACGCCATCGCATTTGCAAAGATATACAGGATTTCAATGTCTATTCTCATTAACTTCAATGCGACAGTTATCACAACGAAGTATAGCATCAACTTCAATCCTATTGCGATTATACCTGAAAATTCTAGTTTTGCTTCTCGACCAACCGATGATATCATATCACCTAAGAAATCAACAATGATGAAGCCGAAGACGAGTATAAAGACGCCGCCGATAAAGCTTGGGAGATATTCAACAACCGTTCGAATAAATCCGCTGAGTACCGCAATCTCGAGTATATCTACGGCTGCTAACACAGCTATCAAATAAACAAACCATCTGAAGATGAGATCAAAGAACCTAACAATTGTTATACCTGATTTTTCTAACGCTTTCCCGAATACTGTTTCTCGTACGGCATCGTCTACTCCAACCTTATCAAGAACCTTTGATATTGCCTTACCTATTAGCCTTCCAGCAATCCATCCGATGATGAGTACTATTATTGCTCCTGCAATTTTTGGAAGAACTCCACCTAATGAAGACCACGCATCGAGTACAATATTTAGAATCACCATTTTTCTTCACATAATTAAATAGATACAGCAACACAATATAAGTTATCAGTTTAGGAATAGCAACTTTAGCATGTATTATTGGATACATATTAAGCGCCGTATTACATATTGAATTATAAGTTAGGTCAAGAGGTATAGCTTAAATGAATATGCTAAATTAAGACGGTATTTCAATAGTTCCATCATTAATAGATAGTATTCTGTTTCGATAATTCAGTATATGCTTTATGTGGAGATTCATAAGTTGGAGCCATAGGGTAGAATATACTCATACCTCGCTATTCCTGAAATAGCTGTTTAAAGTTCTTCTACAATCAGAGTGTTCACTCATTATCCATGCCAGTTAAGGCGTTAAAAAGGGCATCATATTTATTACTACTAACAGGTAGGAAGCGATGTTCATTACTATGGATGTCTTCAAAATTTGTCTCTTGTCTACCTTACTAAATAAGAGTTTTAAGATTCCTGCCTCAATCACAATATTAATTATGAGAGGTATGACCATAACAAGAATTACTTTCATATACAATGAAGTGGATGCATCTATAGAGAATAACAGGTAGAACAGACTTAATATTCCTGTAACGAAATTAGCGGTGATCGAAGAGATAAACGCTTTACCCCATCCTTTCTCTAAAAGAAAATAGATTATGATGGCCTCAATAATAACTACTAACACTTCAAGAAAGAGAATTAACGATGCATTTATTGGATTAACAAGATCAAGAATAACTTTTTCAGTAAACATTATCCAAGCACAATATTGTTATCAGATACTCGTATTATATAAGTATCTAATTTGGATACGGCGCTATAAGTTCAAATTTACATTTACCAAGCTAGCTCGTTGAAGGAGCAGCTTGATAAGGAACTTCAAAAAGAATTTGAATTAAGAACGATTAACTAATCTGCTAGCTACTAAAGATAACGTATGGATTACCCTGTTTAAAAAAAGATAGGACTAGTTTAATAGAGCAATTTGGTTATGCTAGCTAATATTCACTTAACTTTTCATCACTACGCCAAAATATGATTAGACCACTGATACAGATTAGGATGCCTCCTAGTATCGAGGTTACTTTTAGATATTGCTGTAGGATGAGGACGCCTAAGATATAAGCGGCGAGAGGTTCAAAATAGGCGAGAATAGAATACTCTTGAGCTTTAATAAGCTTCAATGATTGCACCATGAAGATCATAGCTAAGACAGCGGCTACTGCAAAAATCACTAGGTATGATAAATCACTAGATACTACTTTTATCGAATAACTTCCATCCAAGAAGATCCATATTTGCATAATAATTGCAGATAGTAACCAGATATAGAGTGAAATGGTATAACTAGATTCACCTTTGAGATATTTCTTGATAAAAACAATGAATATAGCATTTGAAAAACTTGAGGCTACTGCTAGGGCGTAACCAAGATAATTCATAAAGGTAAATGGTGTTTCTTGAAACAGTAGAATTAAGATAATTCCGCTGAAAGCAAAAACGAAGGAAACTAGAATCTTCTTATCGATGTTTTCTCTGAGAAAAAAATATGATAAGATAATTATTTGAAGCGGAAATGTATATAATATGAAAACCGAGATTGCGATGGGTATTAACTTCATCGATTGGAATAAGAATAAACGTGTTAGAATATTTATTGTACTCACAACTAGAATTCCATGAAAACCACCTTTCGGTCTGAATAATCGACTATTCTTTGACCCCAAGAAGATACTAGCTATAATAATTGTAGCAAAGACTCCTTGAAAATAAATAATTGAAGGAGTCGCTAAGGAGATAAAACGAATAAAGATGCCTTCACTACTGAATAGCATAGCTCCTAGTAATGCAAATAGATAACCACTATGTTTACGATTGGAAAGCATGGTCTTTACTAGATATCTCTTCTAGATAAATTCGTTCTCTAGTGAGCTAATAGCAGATACATTGATATCTAATATATGAAACTTCATCGCAGGTAGTACTATCAGGGTGTTTTACTCGTTAAAGCATTACCTAAAGATTAGCTAGTATGAATGGTATTTCCTTGCTTTTTTAATATTTATCTGTGAGAGACCTGTTTGCTCAAGTATTTTGAGAAGAGCATCTCCTTCAAATAAGTTGTGTGGTATACGTTGTTGTGAAAGAAAGTTTGTGCCTTCTTGGATTAAAAATATTGCTGATTCCTCGTCTTTATTTCGACATTCAATAAGTAACGGTCCACAGGTGCTTTTCTGTGAGTTTGCTGCATTGGTTAATGTTTTATAGATTTTTGGAACGTCTAGGTTATATTTCTTAGATAGGTAACATAGATACCATACTAGTGAAATAGTTGAATGGGATTGTTTTCTATTATATATTGGTCTTCTCAAATTGATACTCCTTTCTCATTGTTTTATGTGATCTGTTATACTTCTTTTTAACTTGTAAGGGATAAGAAGTAGTTCTATAGGACCATCACTTGAATATATATGTGTTGGACAGCTCACTAGCTTTATGCTAAGTTTTTCTTTAGACTTATCGAGAGTAAATATCCTTCTTTAAAAGCTCTTTCTCTTTCAAGGGTAATAATCGAATACACCTAGTGAACTCTAAATACTTTTTGTGTAGGTCATATCTCATTAATCTTTTAAATCTGTTATCCCAGGTGCAAAAATAGTATCATACTTACTCATATATAGTTAGAGATTCTTATCTTTATTTTACAGAATAGAACGAGGAATCGATCATTTATGAAAGAGATACGATTTGGCGTCCATATGCCTCCTGAAGGAATTAATTTTGAGACGGTTAAAACTGTAGCTGTGACGGCTGAGCAGCTAGGATTTGATCAATTTACCTTAACCGATCATCTCTATCCTATGGGATTTGGTCCTCAATCAGATTATCCTTTAGAATGTTGGACTACACTTGCTGCTGTAGCAGCTGTTACCGATACGATACAGATTGGACCTCTCGTTACCTGTGGGCTCTATAGAAACCCAGCTATACTAGCAAAGATGGCAACAACAGTTGATATAATCAGTAAAGGACGATTAATCTTTGGGATTGGTTCTGGATGGCATGAAAGTGAATTCAAAGCTTTCACAGGAAATTTTCCTTCTACACGTGAGAGAATAGATAGGCTTGAAGAAGTTATCCAAATTGTAAAAAGTATGTTTGAAAATGAAACGACGAGTTTCAAAGGAAATTATTACGCGTTTTCGGATGTCGTTAATAAGCCTGGTCCTGTGCAGAAACCTAAGCCTCCTATTATGATTGGGGGCCAAGGTGAAAAACGAACATTCAAGATGGTTGCTCAATATGCTGATATCGCTCATATCCTATTCAATCTTCCTCCAGAGGTACTTGAAAAAAAAATTGACGTATTGAAGAACCATTGTAAAAATGGTGGGAGAGATTTCTCTGAGATTACAATTGGCGCATCTTTTTTTATTGTGTCTCCACAATTAGATGGTTTTTATGATAATTTAATAGAACTTCAAGCCAAAAACTTTGGCGTTTCAATTACGGAAATGAGGGAAAGAATGAGTATTCCACCTCTGGGTGCAGATGCTGATCAGTATATCAACTTTATACAAGAGTACATTGATGTAGGTGTAACCTATTTTCCCCTTGTGTTTGTAGAATCGGTTGGTGCCAAAGAGTCGATGATGAAATTTTTTGGGGAGCATATTATCTCTTCATTCAAATGAAAATGATAATCCAACGAGTATCTCTCATTACATAGTATAGCTAACGATGATCTACATTGAATAAATCAATAGTTCTTGATAGAGACGGGACACTAATTGAGGATCATAGTTACGTTCATAGGATAGCGGACTGAAGTTTTATCAGGAGTTGTAGAGGGTTTAAAGATGCTCCAACATCATTTCCTATTTTTTATTATAACGAACCAATCTAGGATTGAAAAAGGATTGTATACTCTAGATGATTTTTATAGATTCCATGATTTCTTTTTACGTCAACTTCAATATCAAGGGAGGGTGTCGCTCATGCGTTTGCTAATCCATCGGGGGCAAGCTATGCTCCTGGGGAAACAGAGGATGCTTGGGAAAAAACTGTAGCCTTCCTAAACAAGCATTTAAAATAACAACTAGCTCGTATTACTTTTTTAACTATCCTTTCTCTGATAGCCAATCCTCATCAATTCGTTTATAGTCTGTTATCTCTTCAGGTTTAAACCAGAGATTGATTTCAAAATCTGCGGTTTCAGAACTATCAGAGCCATGAACAATATTTCTTCCAATAAACTGTCCTAAATCGCCGCGAATACTTCCCATCTCAGCTTTTTGTGGATCTGTACTACCTATCATCTGTCGTACCATATCAATAACATTACTTCCCTCTAAGACTACAGCAATGACAGGTGACGAAATAATATAATTAATAGTTGACGTAAAAAATGGTTTACCTTTATGAATGGCATAGTGTTTCTCAGCAACTTCTTTGCTTACAGCAACCAGTTTCATGGCTACCAGTTTAATCCCTTTTTTCTCGAAACGTGAAAAAATCTCACCAACTAAACCACGTTGAACAGCATCTGGTTTTATCATAACGAAAGTTCTTTCTTTTTTCACATCACTCACCCATTTTAATAATATATACCCCCATATATTTTTTTGGTTATAAATATTAACATCTAATTAGTAGTTAGCTTTACGCACTTAACAATAGTGGAGATAGGCTTAGAAGTAGGAGACGACAACTTAAACTTTCAAAAAACTGCAGAGAAAAAGTGAAATTTACCTATGAAACGGAGATACGAGTAGGAGGAAAAACTTTCTTTAGTATCCAATAAAAGTGAGTAGAATCCTTTTAGTAAAGAACCAGTAGGGACTTTGACCATTGATAACGCATGGATTAAAGTGAGATTAATTTTCAAGATTACCTGAAAAATTTGTAGCTAGCTTGCTGCAGTTTACGAGCAACTTCAGGATTATCTTCAACGGATAAATTTTCCACCGTTTTATCATCTCTTACTTCTCGTACCATCAACACATAAATGCCATGAATACCTGTTGGAAATCCTATGCCGCTTATCGAGTCAACTGACCATCTCTTCTTTGTCATATGGTTAATTTTATTTTCAAGGTTCCTAGCTTCGCCAGTATCAAAAAGAATTTTATACTCTCTCATTTCTGCTATCAAGTTACTACTATTGAAGAATATATATCTGATTTGTGTTCTTAAAATGGTGCTAGTCTAGTTTCAACGTAAATAAATTCTTTTCATACTGACTATTCGAGTAAAGAGACAAGCCGAGATATAATGTATACACTAGATAGTATCATATTCACTAAAAACAAAATGCTTACACCAATGATGAGAAGTATAAGATAATCCGTTGTCTTCTAGGTAACATTTATCGATAATCTACTACAACTCGTTAGCTACCAACGATAACACATTGGTGAAAGTGCTAAATTATAGATAAGAAATCTGTTAAGAGTACCTTACTCTATTAAAATCGATCGAAAGTTAAATAAAAGATATATGTAGTGGCATTTGAATTTTAATATCAATTATTGTTGTGTAGGCTTTTCAGAAATTGTTTATTCATCTCCAAAGTGTTTGTATAAGTATAATTACTAATAAGAGTGAAAAATATGTATCAGCGACGAGCTCTTAGTACCACTGCTATAGGCGTTATTCTTTTAGTCCTAATTATCGTTATAGCATCATTTGGTACGTACCTTTATAGCAATAGACAAAAGACGCCTTCATATGAGGAATATGCGAATCCTCATCTTCTCGTCGATGGAAATTGGCTATTAGCTCATATAGATGATCCGACTATTAGGATAGTTGATGTGAGAAGTGACGAAGAGTATCAAAGTGGACATATTGAGAAGGCTGTTCGATTAGAGTTAGCAAGTATTCGTGCGACGGTTAATGGAGTAAGAGGTATGGTCGCCTCCAAAACTGTTATTGAGGATATCTTTGGTAAGTTAGGATTGACACGAGAATCTTACATTATACTCTATGATGAAGGCGATAGTTTAGATGCGGCAAGAGTCTTTTGGACGCTCGAATATTATGGGCATGAAGAGGTTAGCATCTTAAATGGTGGTTGGAGTAAATGGGTGAACGACGAGTATCCTCAATCTGTTGAGACGCCATTATTCGATGAGATGATTTATTCAGCAACGGTGAGACCAGCATTGATAGCGAATGCTCAGTATATTCTTGAAAACTTTGAGAACCCAGCGGTACTTGTTCTTGATGTTCGATCATCTCTTGAGTTTGATGGAATAGAAGTTAAATCGAAGAGAGGTGGACATATCCCTGGATCTGTCAATGTGGAATGGAGGGATGCACTTAACGCAGATGGTACATTCAAATCCGCTGGTGAGCTTTTTCAACTGTATCAGAGGGTTGGTGTAACTCATGATAAAGAAATTATCACGTCATGTCAGACTGGCCATAGAGCGTCTCATGGATACTTTACGATGAGGTTGCTCGGATATACCGCTAGGATGTATGATGGATCATGGGAGGAGTGGGGAAATAAAGAGGGCCTTCCTATAGAGAGCTAATATAATTAGTTAACTCTAAAACTTTTTTTTAAAAGAAAAAATGAGGGAGTTAGTCGGTTACCCCTTTATCTATTAATCTTGAGTGGCAGCTTCTGCTTTCTTAATCGAATTTATAGTTTGATCGACGGATAGTAC
>CAZAXO010000070.1:0-9804 GCA_964489085.1 uncultured Candidatus Bathyarchaeia archaeon | reverse complement strand
TAAGTGACATTTCACGTAAAATGGGAAAAGAACCACAGTTTGTTCTTTCACCGAAAGGATTCAGAAGCCGTTATAGTGATGAAGAGACAATAGAGATCTTTGCGATGGTTATGACAGGAAGAATAAGTAAATTAATAGTGTCAACTATGCTTCGAGATGGATTGAATGCGGTCGGTATATCAGGTGTAGAAGGAGGAATAGTAACTGCGCAGCGTAAAAAAGAGTTACTTATCGTTGATGAAAGTGGAAGAAGACGAATCATCGAGGGAGATTACAGTGGAAAGATTACACGAGTAGACCCGAAATTGATACAATTATTATTAGAAGCTAAGTATCTACCAGTACTATCACCTATAGCACTGGGAAGTAATTATGAACTACTTAATGTTGATGGGGATAGATTAGCAGCGCATGTGGCCGGAACGTTGCAAGCAGATTGCTTAATACTCGTCACAGATGTGGAGGGAATTGTGCTAGATAATAAGATTATTAGTACAATGGATTACATAGAGGCAAAAGAATTGATACCTAAAATAGGGCATGGAATGATAACTAAACTCTATGCTGCTCTTGAGGCGCTTGATATGAATGTAAAAGAAGTAACTATTTGTTCAGGATTACAAGATAATCCGATAACTATGGCCATAGAGAAGAATTCAGGGACGTTGATCACTCATGGTGACCGAAGATGAAATAATAACCTTAGAAGATACGTATGGGGCTAATGTCTATGCAAAGAGACCAGTAGTACTCGCTAGAGGTAAAGGTGCTCTCATCTGGGATATTAATGGTAAAGAATATATTGATTGTACTGGAAGCTATGGAACCTGTATAGTAGGGTATAACCATCCAAAAGTAAGTAAGAGTATTAGAAGACAACTCAGAGAACTTACATCGTGTCATAGCTTTGCTTATAACGAAACTCGCGCTAAATTATTGAAGAGTATAGTGGAGATATCACCAAAAGGATTGGATAAAGTCTTCCTCTCTAATAGTGGAGCTGAAGCTATAGAATGCGCATTAAAAATAGCACGTAAAGCAACAGGGAAAAACCATATTCTTGCCGCTATTGGTGGATATCATGGAAAGACGATAGGAGCTTTATCAGCAACATGGAACCCAAAATATAGAGCAGCCTTTCATCCACTTTTACATGGATTCACCCATGTCCCCTTCGGTAAGATCGAGAAAATCTCTGAGAAGGTAACTGACGAGACAGCAGCAATACTGATTGAACCAATTCAAGGTGAGAATGGAGTGAGAATTCCCCCACCCGACTATCTTGAAGAATTACGAGATCTCTGTAATGATAAAGATATTCTTCTTATTCTCGATGAAGTGCAGACAGGATTCGGCCGTACAGGAAAAATATTTGCTTGTCAGCATTATAATATTACTCCCGATATCTTATGTGCTGCTAAGGGATGGGCGGGGGGACTTCCGATTGGAATTACAGTAGCGCAAAAAGAACTTATGAATCATTTAGCAAAAGGAGAACATACCACAACCTATGGGGGAAATCCCATAGTAGCAGCAGCAACCTTAGCTACTATTGAAGTGTTAATTTCTGAGCGGTTACCTGAAAAAGCAGGAAAACTTGGAGATTACTTACTAAAGAAACTTAAGAATCTTGAGAAGAGATACACAATAGTTAGGGAAGGACGAGGCTTAGGATTAATAGCTGCTCTTGAATTGAGATTTGATATCTTTGACATATTATTAAACGCATTAAAACAGCAAGTATTGTTCTTAGATGCTGGTCGAAATGTTATCCGATTTCTTCCTCCCCTAGTAATAACAAGAAAACAACTAGATCAAGCTATCCGAGTACTAGAAACTTTGATAAAGGTTAAAGAGCATGAAATACGCCGTTAAACTCCTTGAAGATATACTTAAGATTTATAGTCCAACAGGCAGCGAATTTAAATTAAGTGAATTCCTACAGGAGACACTGGCTTCATTTGGTTTTAATGTATCGATAGATGATAAGGGAAGTGTAATAGGTACTATTGGAGAAGGGGTACCCAATATCTTATTGTGTGGACATATGGATACAATACCTAGTAAAATACTTGTTAAGTCGAAAGATGGAATCCTTTACGGTAGAGGAGCAGTAGATGCTAAAGGCCCATTAGCATCTATGATAATAGCAGCATACGAGGCAACTCAACACAAACTGCAAACAAAGATTACAGTCGCTTGTCTTGTTGATGAGGAAGGAGAAAGTAAAGGAGCGAAAAATCTACTAAAAATAATTAATCCACCAGATTATGTTATTTTCGGAGAACCCAGTGGTACTGATAGTATAGTTATAGGCTATAAAGGCATGATAAGAATCACGTGTCAGATATTTACGGAACCAGGTCACCCCGCTTCACCATGGTTATTCGGTAATGCAATAGAAGAAGCATATGAACTATGGAATTTGATTAGATCAAAGTTCCTTAGTAAACATGAAAATTCCTACTTTCATGCAATAACAGGATGTCTCGTTGGTATAAAAGGGGGAGAATCATCTAATACAACACCAGCTCATTGTATTATGGAAATAGATATTCGTACACCTCCTGAATGTGATAGTCAACAGGTTTACCAAAAGTTAGAAAAATTTGTTTTAGACAAAACTTCACATAAAAAGAATATACAGATTAAAATGGAGAATAAAGGATCAATAAATTCAGTTCTTACATCCAAGGATTCACCATTAGTATCAGCATATTCTATAGCTATACGGAAATTGAGAGGCAAACAGCCAACACTTTTAAAGAAAACAGGCACTTGTGATATGAACGTCTTAGCCCAGCACTGGAATTGTCCAATGATCATCTATGGGCCAGGAGACTCACGACTAGATCATACACAAAATGAGCATATAGATATCACTGATTATTTAAACTCGATACATATTCAAATGGAAGCTTTGAAATGGCTTAAGAAAATTCATCAAAAAAAAGCGTGTAGCAGTGCTTAAAAGAATTTATTTTCCTTTAATCATTACTATTCGATTGATTAATAATATTTAGTGTAAAATTACTAGTGATCTACTGTATAGCTAATCTATTAAATTTTTTATATGTAAAGTGAGATTAGTACTTAATAAGAACAAAATATTTAACAAGATAATAGTTACATATTATGAAAAGAGGGAAGTACTATAATGATTTCTGCTTGTGTTTTAATAAGAACTGGAAGCGGTAAATTCGATGAAGTTGTTAATTCAATGAAGCAATTTAATGGTGTTCGAGATTTATACACTACCTTAGGACGATATGATGTAGTAATCGATCTTGAATCGGAGAACTTTGAAACTCTTAGTTCTACAATAATACGAATGAGTAGAATTGCTGGAGTCGTATTTACTGAAACACTCGTTGAATTACCACTTCTAAGGAGGTAAAAATATTGACAAAAGCAACAATATTAATAAAAGTTGTTCCAACACGGGTCGAACAAATTCTTAAACAAGTTAGAGAGCTTAAAGAAGCTCGTAAAGCATATCCTGCCTATGGAAGATGGGATGTTGTAGCATTCATAGAAGTATCAGGATATAATCTACTTAAAGATCTTACAAGTAAAATTAATAGCTTTGAAGGTGTTCGAAGTAGCGAGACCTTAGCAGAGGCTTAAATAGATAAATTTTTAATAATCCATAAACCATGAAGATTGCAGAGCAAAGAGGCGAAAGAAATATTGGGGATAATTAATTGGGCTCGAAGGAGCAGTCCCTGGCTACTTCACATGAATACTGGGGGATGCAACTCCTGTGATATAGAGGTAGTAGCAGCGTTAACACCACGTTTCGATCTAGAACGATTCGGCTCATTACTTAAAGGAAGTCCCAGACATGCTGATGTAATGGTAGTAACCGGAACCGTAACAGGACAAATTAAGAGGCGCCTAGTGCGAATCTATAATCAAATGCCTGAACCGAAGTTCGTCGTTGCAGTTGGTACCTGCTGCATAAGTGGTGGCGTGTACCGAGGAACCTATAGTGTTCAAGAAGGATTAGACACTGTCATACCAGTAGATGCCTATATTTATGGCTGCCCTCCAAAACCTGAAGCTATTGTAACAGCTATAGCAGCTCTTCGCGAAAAGATAAAATCAGCTCAAAAGGTTAAAACTCCAGAAGAGGTAAATGTTATTGAGTCTTAAAATTCCAGTTGGTCCCCAACATCCAGCGTTTAAAGAACCTGAATACTTCAAGTTCACCCTCGATGGCGAATACGTTGTGGGTGTAGAAGCGCGAATCGGTTACATGCACAAAGGCATCGAGAAACTTATGGAAAGCAAGAATTATATCCAAAATATACCTTTAGTAGAGCGAATCTGCGGTATATGTAATGTAGCACATACACTCTGCTACTGCCAAAATGTCGAGTACTTATATGAGAAAGAGATACCACGAAGAGCAGAATACCTACGAGTGATTATTGAAGAATTAAACCGAATTCACAGTCACCTTCTATGGGCAGGTATTGCAGCTCATATCGTTGGATTTGACACATTTTTTATGTGGATATGGAGAGACAGAGAAGTCGTGATGGATATCGTTGAAATGCTCACGGGAAACAGAGTGTCAACTGCTCATAATACCATTGGTGGTGTTAGAAGGGACATTGATAATACTCAAGAACAGAAGTTACGGAGGGGACTTGATGTCTTAGAGGAACGTACACTACGCTACAAAAAGTTAGCTGCGGGAGAGAATACGTTACTTAATCGCCTTAAAGGCGTTGGAAGATTGACTCCCAAGGAGGGAGTAAAGTGGAGTGCCGTTGGACCAGTAATCAGATGTACTGGAATAAAAGCAGATGTGCGGGCCGATGATCCCTATGCAGCTCATGATGAAATACCCTTTAACGTGGTCACCTATGATACTTGCGATGTCTTTGCACAATTTCTAATAAGAGTCGATGAAACATTGGAAGCTATTAATATGGTACGGTACTGTTTAGATCATATGCCGAATGGCCCAATTAGAATACGATTACCGAACACTCCACCACGAGGTGAATCAGTAAGCCGAGTTGAGGCGCCCCGTGGAGAAGATATCCACTTTGTCAAATCAAATGGCACCGATAAGCCGGAGAGATATAAAGTCAGAGCTCCAACCCTAGGAAATCTCGCAGCATTAGTTGAGATGTTAACATCCAAAGGTGATTACATTGTCCATGTCGCCGATCTACCAGTGGTGTTAGCGGGAATAGATCCTTGCATGTGCTGCATGGATAGAACCGTCAAGTTCAATGATCCAGTAAAAGGTAAAGAGTGGATGGTGACCTGGGATCAATTAATGAATTACTCCAAAAAAAAGGATAATAGTGAAGAGAGAGGTTGAGGTGAAACGTTATGTCTGTAACCCCTGAAGCAATACGGAATCTTCTAAAAAAAAGAGCCACAATACTATACCCTTTTAAGGAGCGGGAGAAAGTATTTGCGCCAGAAGGCTTACGAGGAAAACTAAAATATCACAAGGATCGATGCATCGGATGTGGATTATGTTTCAAGGTATGTCCTTCAGAGACCATTGAGATGATTGACAAAGACGAAGGAAAACGACCCATGTTCTATCTCGATAGATGCACTCGATGCCAACAATGCGAAGAAATCTGCCCCGTTAAGGCGATAGAACTGACTGAAGACTTTGAAACCGTAGGCTTCGATAGGAAAGAAATGATAATCAAATAAGCTCGAATTCCTTTCAACACCATTTTTCATCTATTCTATGATAGTCTCAATTAAGTCTCAAAATCAAGCATAAATATGAGACTATTTCAAAACTTAAGGGATATATTTGTTTAGTGTTTGCTTTAGTTCTTCAATAATTTAGATTATATAGGGGTATATAAAAAATTTTTTATTTAAACCTATTTATGCAGAAGTGAGTTTCTTGTAGAAAAGATCAGAAGGATTATATGTTTAAAAAATTTATTCTAGCTGAACTATACAGTTATCGTATTTGAAATTCTAAAATAGTATAAATATTATGAACTGTAAATATCCTATAAGCATTTCACAAGAATGTAGCTAGCTTCTAATCATATGAAGTGATAATGTGGCGAAAGAGGATTAAGTATGAGTGAAGAGAAGATTCTTCATAATCAACCAAATGCTCGCATATATCTTGGTGAGAAACCAAAGTATAAGAATCTCACGTATGTTGGAGAACAGCAACTAGGAAGTTTCATCCTAACCAATAAACGTTTACTTTTCCTAAGGAAAACAAGTTTGTCAAGGTTGTTTGGAGCGACCTCACTTGAAATTGCAGGAGTAGCAGGGCTTTTAGTAGGATTACCGGCTTCCCTAGTTATTGGCGACATGACTGGTAGTAGAGTTGAGTCAGCAAAAATCAAGGAAGAAGAGGTTGAGAAAGTGTTACAAGATGATCCTGAAAGCGTCGAGATATCATTGAATGATATTGTTGCTACGGAGGCGCGAAGAGCTTACATGATGACCGCTTATCTCATGGTACGATATAATACTCCTCAAGGTGTTAAGGCGATTTCATTTGTCTTTGGAACAGCAGCGAAAAACCAGAGAGAATTAGCTCAAATGATCTTAACAGCCAAACAAAATGTATCTCAACGCTTATCACCTGAAATCATAGAAGAAACAAAGTTCTGTATAGCATGTGGACAGAAAATACCAACAGAAGCCGAGTTCTGTTTAAAGTGTGGTGAAGAACAGTAAGATGAGAATAAGGAAGAGATCACTGAACATAACGAGTTTTATCCCTCCGATAAGGTGACAGGATTACTAGGTATAAAGTATCTTCTCTAGTAAATAGAATGGAAAAGATGCGGAGAGGGGAAGTAGCTACTTTGTGCAAAGATGTTAGCGTGCTTCTGCTTTTACAGATACTTTCTGGTAAGGAGCCTCTCTTTCTCTTTTCTTTAGAGATAACTTGGTTGTTTGAATAAGTGCTTTACTGGTATTTTTAACTGGTTTACATTCGAGTGAACCATTTTTACATAATTCTTTGATTAGTTTATCACCCATTTCAGTTCGTGTAATAACAGTGCACCATCCTGAGGATGCGTCAACTGCTCCAACAGATATATCGGCAAGTTCACCAGTGAAATCTTGACATTTTGAACAGCCTTTGATACGGCTTGGAGAGAAGTCTTTAACGGGGATACCCTCACTCTCTCCCTCATCTGTTGATACGTATAGCTTACCTTTCTTGATATCCACTTTTCGAATACTGCTTACGTCGAGATTAAGGGACTTCTGTAAGTGATCAGCATACAATTTTTTATGGTGGAAACTGTTAAGGCAAAATACTCCAATAGTGAACAGAATGTTATCGCTGCGTTTATTGTTTCCTTTAGGTGAAAACTGGAGTCTCGTTAATCCCTGAATCTGGCATGGTAATCCAACAAAACCTATCTTTGCCTCGGGATAACCCATAACAGCATCTCCTAATACAGCGACAGAGCCTCCAGGGGAATACCGTGAGCCAGCAACAGCCATTATTTCCTCTCTGCTTGAGGCTAAAAATGGTTTAGGTTTCAATGGATTATCGGATTCAAAACCGGTAACAGCTGCCAAGTCGATGAGCTTCTTTTCAAGAGCATAGATCAACAGTGCAGAAGCTACCCCTCCATCTTGGGCAACTTTTAGAAGATCACTATCTGTCGTACGAGCGAAATAAGCATTCTTTACAACGCCCAGAGATTCCTTGGAGCTTCTACTTCTTCCAAGTAGGTTCTCCTCATATTCATTTAGTGGAAACTCGATTCTCGGGCAGCTATAATAGCATAATTCACATAATACACACATACCCTTAATTACAGGAATTTCTTCATCACTGTACTGTAATACATTAACTGGACAAGAAGCAATGCAGGTACCACAGTACATACATAGATCTTTTCTTATTACTTCTGCTACTAACGATCCGAATATTTTAGGTGGGTTAGGCAAATTCTCTTCCCTCTTTTATCCTTCTGTAAGATAAAAATAACAGTACTAACTTGGATAAAAATATTTAACATTATGCATCATAAAGTCATTAAACGGTGTAAGTGAAATGCGTATATGGGCAGGTAGTACCACCTTAGAAATTAGTTTAGCAGCGGTTTTCACAGCTCTTGTAGCAGTTACTACGTTAATAGTCCGTGTGCCAGTCCCTATGACTGGTGGATATATCAATATAGGCGATGTGATGATATTTACTGCTGCACTCTCTATGGGGTGGCTTATTGGAGGAACAGCGGGTGGATTAGGGTCAGCGATTGCTGATATGATAGGATTCCCTGTTTTCGCTCCTTTCACTCTTGTAATAAAGGGACTTCAAGGTTTTCTTGCAGGACGTATTGCAGATGGTGTGAGCATTAAAAAGGATATAGCAGCATGGATTATTGGATCAATAGTCATGATTGGAGGCTACTTCATCGCTGAAGCTTATATGATGCAGTTAGGAGTAGCGGCTGCATTCGCTGAGGTACCAGGCAATTTTATGCAAGTTGCTTTTGGCGGAATTGTAGGAGTACCATTAGGTCGTTTGATTAGAAGAAGAATTCATCGATTTTCCTCTAAATCATGAATACTCTTACCTAAAGCATCCCACAACTCGTCAGTATCTGGTCGCGTAAGATCCACAATTTTATCATGTTCTGTGACTATCTTACGATAGGTGGGGTCGTCTACAATCTCCCCGATAATCGATGCATCGATACTCACTTTATGTAGATAATTTAGTAGAGGAGTAGCCTTATCTTCATCAATTACAATCACAAGCGCACCGGAACTTATCAAATTTAATGGGTTGATTCGGAATAGATTACATACCATCCGTGTTTCAGATTTTATTAGGAGATATTTTTCATATATTTTGAAGCCACATTTCGAAGCATCACTCAACTCATGGAGCCCTCCAGCAACACCACCTTCCGTCGGATCATGCATTGCCTGAACACCCCCAATGCTAACGGCTGCTAAAGCATCTTTTACTACACTAATCATTCTGATATACTCAACTCCTTTCTGCTGTACTTTCTTCCCAAGAAAACGTTTTACCAGGTCCCTTCTATCAGTACAGAGAATAGCAGTTCCCTCTAAAGCAACTCCTTTTGTCAAGATTATCTTTCCTCCCCTTTTTGCTCCACTGGAAGTGATGTAGTCACCTTCCTTTGTTACCCCCATACAGAAACCGACGACAATAGGATGCGATAATCCTGGAGTAACTTCGCAGTGTCCACCTATCACAGCTACTCCAAGTTCTTTAGCTGCTTCATCGACTTGTTGAGATATCATCACTAATTTTTCATTACCATCAGTTTCAGGAAGTAATATACATGAGTTAAACCATCTTGGTTGTACTCCCAGCGTTGACACATCATTTGCAGTAACATGAACTGCTAGCCATCCCATCCACTTCTCGGATCCTGTAACGGGATCACATGAAGAAGCAACCAGAATGTCATCTGCTTTAACTATTGAGGCATCTTCTCCCCTAGCCGGTCCTAACAACACATCTTCACGTGACGCTCCTAAGTATGGAAAAACAGATGATTCCAATATATTAGGAGGTATCTTTCCAAAAGACCATAACCTTATCCTATCCCGTTTCATTTTCCCACATCACTTGGTTATCATATCGTAACTTAAATCTCACAGAACAGAGACCTATTTTACAGCATATACATTTCATCCTTTAAAACATCTCTTTAGTGAACTTTTTAAAGCTGAAAGCCTTGTGATTAGAGATTCTTCTTAGTAAACTATACCTTTTCACATATTTAGAATAGTAACTTTTATATTTCTTTAACGTATCAATTTCTCGAGGTAGATGATATA
>CAZAXO010000069.1:0-9927 GCA_964489085.1 uncultured Candidatus Bathyarchaeia archaeon | reverse complement strand
ACCTATAGCTAAACCTGGTTTTTTTGCTTCAATAATCACTTCACCTAGATTATTATCAAAGATAATAATAGTGACTTCTGCCTCTTCAGGTACTAAATCTCTGATAATTTTTTCAGCTTTTGATTCCTCCATTCTAATAGAAGGATCCGATCTAATAACAACTCTCTTATGGAGAGCATTCACAATATCTGTTACGATGTAGCTTTGATCTAAAATAATGTCCACATTCTTTACATAGATTGCTAATGCAGGTCCCTCAAATTCTATTCTTGTAACCTCTGCATCACGGGGCATATTAGTTAGGATAGCCTCTCTCGTCTTTTCATGAGTGTTATTTAAGAGCGTCGTTATCATCTTTTTTACCTCCATATGTTTTCTAGTAACACTAAGTGTATTAATGATAATTTTATAATTTGTTAAATTATTAAAGATTTATTGCTTATAAGTTATTAAGATAAAAAACAATTCTATTATATGAAAAAATATTAATTTTTATCTTTTATCATAGAACTCTTCTCATTCTCCGTAAGTTCCCTATAACCTTCATCAGTTATAATAGATACATCGAAGCTATCACCGCTGGCAGCATCCCTCTTCATAGCAGATTCAACTGCCCTAACTACCACAGGCAAAGCCTTCTTCACAGTCATTTCATCTTTTAAATCAGCCTCTAATACACCGTACGCTATCGGTGAACCTGACCCAGTTGAAACATAAGTCTCCTCAGTTAAACTTCCCAAAGGATCTAGCATGAATAGATGTGAACTCTGATCATCAACACCTCCTATTACTGCTTGGAGCATAAGAGGCATAAAACGAGATGAGAATAATATATTCGCCACCAGACGAGCCGCAGCTCGTACAGGCATGGGCTTAGCATTCGAATATTTATAGAGCTGCGCATTAGCTTTTAGCGTTTCCACTACTGACTGTGCATCTCCAACAGCACCTGCTATAGTCATCGCTAAATGATCATCAATTTTATAGACCTTCTTCGCTTTCTTATGAGCAACAAAATAACCCATTGTAGCCCTTGTATCTGTCGCTAAAACAACTCCATCTTTACATGATACTCCAATCGTAGTAGTACCTTTAAGCGTTTTCATAGCTGGTATACTGTTTAGATTTATATTGTTCAGCGCATCCATTTAGTTCAGCCTCCAAACATGCGATAAACGACAAAGATTCGCATTGGAAGATATTAATCAGCGTGCCTGAAAAACTTCTTGACACGCCGATCTTGAAAGGATAAATAGCTACTTAAAAAGATTTCGAAGGCAATCCTGCATGCTAAAAAAGAAAATGACCATCCTAGGACCCGCTCAAGCACGACTTGGTTATTCTTTTGCGTTCAAGGGAGCTCCTACACTTTGTCTTGTATGTGAATATAAAAAAGCCTGTCTCGACAACCTTGATAAAGAAAGAATATATACTGTTAAAAAGATAACCGCAAAGGAGTTGCGGTGTATCTTACGGAATAGTAAAGGAATACTCGTTGAAGTTGAAGAAGCTGACATTAACATTTTGATACGAGCAGAAATTGCTATTCCAAATGCTATCCTAACATATGGACAATCCATATGCCCTGAAAATTGCTCCAATTACATGCTCTGTCGTCCACTAGGATTAGAACCTGGAGATCGATATGTAATAAAAGAAGTCAAGAAGTCGGTTTCATGTCCTAACGGAACAAAACTCGTTTCAGTAAAAGCACATAGAATCAACGAGTCCTTATAGAACTCTATGCTCCCTTCTTTTCTTTCTTTCTCTTCGATTTTGATTTTGGTACTTGTTTTGATTCTTGTTCTTGCTTAGATTTCGCTTTTTTTGCTTTCGGTTTCTGTTTTTGTTTTGTTTTTGCTTCTGGTTTTGTCTTTTTTACTTCTTCTGGTTTCTTGAATCGTTCGACATATGAGACTTCATTTGTTCTTGGTAGATATTTCTGGATCTCAGAGGCAATTTGTCTTTTAGCGTATTGTAGGTCTTCTATGAAGAAACTGTCTTCAGGAATCTCGATAGCAACTGATTTCTGAGATACTGTTAATCCGAGTTTGTCAAGTTTTAAGTTTGGGAGTCTTCTATGTATCAATGCTTTCACTTTTTCAGCTCTCTCTTTTAGAAGTTTCTCTACAGTTGCCTCATAGATGAGGGTCTTTCCAGCGAGGGGATGATTAAAATCGATTTGAACTCGGCCTGCACCTACAGATCGAACAGTTGCCTGTCTCCCGTCTACTTGGATTTGCATACCTGGGGCAGGTCTTATTCCTTCACGGGTAAATCGTCTAAGCGGGTAGAGTCTCACTTTAGATTGATCTCGTTCCCCGTATCCCTTCTCTGATGATACTTCTATCTCAAAATTTTTACCTGTCTCAGTCCCTTCCAATGATTCGTCGAAACCTTTAGGTACCCATCCCTTAGGAATAATTTCCTCTCCGACCACTACAAGTTTTGGTTCATAGATTTTTTCTTCTTGTTTTTCTAGACCTTGTTTTTTTATCTCTTTGGTTGACTCTACTATTTCATTAGTTTCTTTAATTTTGCATGTATAGTTAAGAGTAATGAAATCTCCTTTCTTTACTGGCAATTACATCGCCTGTTACTATAAGATTTCTGCTTAACTTTAAATTTTTACCTTTGATAAGTAGTTATCGGTAATGCTTCTCTGTTTAATTATGATATAAATATAACTTGGTTGCTATAGTTTGGATCTATCGATAGATACATCTGGAAATGTTGGTTTGAGTTACGTTTTAATTTGTACAAGTTATTCTATCTTGTGGATATCTAGGTAAAGGATAAGTTGATGTGAGGTTAGAGAATCTATGCCGTCTATCGTAACTCTTTTAACAGATTTTGGTCTGCGAGATCCTTATCTTGCAGAGATGAAGGGTGTTATACTGAGCCTATGTCCTAACACAGTTTTAGTTGATGTAAGTCATGAGATAGAGAAGTTTAATGTGGTGATGGGGGCTTTCACGCTTGTTTCAGTTGTTAAGTATTTTCCTCAAGGTACTATCAATTTGGTAGTAGTGGATCCAGGAGTCGGTGGGTTTCGTAAACCGATTATAGTCGAAACGAAGAGTGGATATCTTGTGGGACCGGACAATGGTATTCTTGCTCTTGCTGCTGAAAGAGAAGGCGTTCGTCATGTTTATGAGATTACCTCTTGTAGATCTGCGCGAATGAGCATTTCAGCAACCTTTCATGGTAGAGATCTTTTTGCTCCAGTTGCTGCTGCACTGGCATGTGGTGTTTCACCTGACAAATTAGGGAGTACGATTCAGGACTATACAAGAATTGGTTATGCTAAGCCGAAGATACTAAAGAACTCTATTGCAGGTAGCGTTTTATATGTCGACTCATTTGGTAATGTGATCACTAATATATCTTCTGAGAATTTAACGAAAATTGGGATAGCAGCTGCTTCAACGATTGAGGTTGTTATAGGATCTCGTATTTTTGAGGCTGTGAGAGCTTCAACATATTCAGAAGTTGCGGAAGGAAAACTTATCGTTATACCTGATGGAAGCCATGGTTTTATAGAGGTTGCGGTAAATCAGGGAAGCGCAGCAGATCTTTTACAGGTTCATGGAAGCTCCCGTCTCATTTTAAAGATTCGATCCTGAATGATGAGGGTGCAGCTTCGGTTTGTCAGTGGTTGCTAGCAGTTTCATGCGATTAGGTCCCTGAATGAGTTTAATATACTCTTTGACGGATGGTGGCACTAGCTTCTCCCATTGATCCCCTTTTATAATGAGTTGTCGGATAGCTGTTGCATGATATTTATCTCTATCAAAGTATGGTATAGACGAGACGGGATAGCCTGCTTCCTTAAATAATTGATGTGTCAACGGCTCATTCGAGTAGATTATGTGGAAAGCGGGGATTCTTGATATTACATGGGAAACCCAGATTGCGTGAACATTTACATCTTCAACAGGTATCAAACAGTAACTACTTTGATCTATTCCTTCCTCAGATAACGCTCTCCGAGTCATCTCGACTCGTTCACCTGCGGTGAACGGATTCTCAAGGGAATGACTGTACTGGGCGCTTCCGATCACAATTATCACTTCAGGAACTTTTGTGAGAATGTATTTAATTGCCTTCATATGACCATAATGGAATGGCTGAAATCTTCCTACATACAACCCGCACCTATCCATCTTCAATTCAAGGAGAACCTCCAAGCATAGACAGGATGATTATATTCATTAACGGTATCATCTTAGTCCTTACAAACATACTGAAACTGGTAACTTTACTCGTATTAAAATCAACTATAGTTGACAAATTAAAACCATTTCCTATTAATTATCATATCATACAATTATTAATTGTTTGGCTAGTTAGCTGAGTTAATTTGAATAAAATCCTATTCCTCGATACTTATAATCAGAAAGTTCATATTTGAAAACCAGACGTAAAAGTACATGTTGATGTACCTGTAATATCCTAGAAAAGTACTTTATGATCGGTTAAATAGATAAAAATAGATAATTAAAGTTACCAGTTTCATAAAGTAAATTAAAAAAGTTCAAATCGTCTAAAGTGGTTGGTGATCGTTAGATTTTCATTGGGGGTTACCTTGATTTTTGATTAGGATTCTAGGTGACATGCTTGAAGGAGGGGGACAAATTCTCCGTACCTCTATTGCACTTGCAGCTCTTCTAGGTAAGGAGATAGAGATCGATAATATACGAGGTAAACGGTCTCCTCCTGGCTTGAAGGCGCAGCATATAACCGGCGTGAAGGCTGTCGCAACGGTTTCTGGTGCAATAGTTAAAGGATTAACTATCGGTTCAACTACACTTCAATTTACTCCATCTAAACGGATAGGTGGCGATTTTCGATTTGATATAGGAACAGCGGGGAGCATCTCCCTTGTATTACAAGCATTAATGCCAGCAGTTGCTTTTTCTCAAGAATCCTCACAAATCACTGTCATAGGAGGAACTGATGTTCGATGGAGTCCCACGATTGATTATATGCTGTTGATAATCTTACCAATCCTTCGTAAAATGGGTTATATGGCAACAATCGATGTTGAGAGGAGAGGTCATTATCCAAAAGGAGGCGGTCTAATCAACTTTAAAAACACTTCAGTAGATAGTCTGAAGCCTCTCGTCTTGATGGATAGAGGTACGATTGTTTATATGGGTGGTCGCAGCCACTGTATTAATCTTCCTTGTCACGTTGCTGAGAGGCAGGCGAGTGCTGCTTCTCAAGTATTAAATAAAAATTATCTTAGAGATGTGCAGATTGATGTTGAATGCAATCCTCATAAAACTGATCCTCGTCACAGCCCTGGTAGCGGTATCTCTCTCTATGCGGTAACCTCTTCAGATACTCGGATTGGTGCTGATGCTATAGGAGAAAAGGGAAAACCTGCTGAAAAAGTTGGTAAGGAAGCAGCAGACCAGCTTATGGAAGATCTTGAATCAGGAATGGCGTTGGACCGTCATATGGCGGATATTATCATACCTTATCTTGCAGTTGCTAAGGGATTGTCAACGGTTACAGTATCTCGTTTGACTCTACATACACTAACAAATATTAAAGTTACTGAAATGCTCACAAACGTCTCGTTTAATATAGATGGGGAATTAGGTTTCCCCGCTATAATAAGCGTGGAAGGTATAGGCTTCACTAGATCTACATAAAAATAAGAAATATAATACTACTCGTTACTTGTTTTTCTCTTTCTCCATAAGATCTTCTTTAATCGAGTATCTCTTACCTCAAGAATTCTATGGAATGGAACTGGTCCATCGTCTTCTCCGATTTCAAACCAGTTTTTACCTATGTAAGTGACCTCTGAGAAGAAAACTTCTCGTGTATCATTAGGGGCCCCTCTATGTATATACCGTATAATGAAACGATGATACTCTTGTTTTTTTTCTGTCCATTTTATCTTGTTGAATAGACCTCTCAGTGGATGATCCTTCACTCTTGACCCTCTCTCAACAGAGAGAAGTAGAATATTTACTATAACTAAAAAACGTAGAGATACTCAATGAAAGGATATAACGGCATATTTAATAGATGGTGAACAAAACTCTAATAGAGATTGCTCCTATAATTTGTTAACGAGATGTACTTAGATGAGTAGTGAACCTGCGTATATGCCTGGCGCAACAGCCCTTGGAATAGTTGGTAAAGATAGTGTGGTACTTGCCTCTGAGAGGCGTGTATCCTATGGTCACTTCATTATGAGTAAAACAGGGAAGAAACTCTTCACTATAACCGATAGAGTGGGAGCAGCATGCGCCGGATTGATTGGGGACATGCAGGTTCTTGTTAGAGAGGTATCCGCATACCTTAACATATACAGATACGAGGAGAGTAAGGTGCCCTCAGTCCGGAACACAGCTAAGGTGATGAGCAATATCTTACTCAAAAGACGATTTTTCCCTTATCTCGCTCAGACAATCGTGGGGGGAGTAGATAAGAATGGACCGAGACTCTACGTCTTAGACCCCCTTGGATCAGTTATAGAAGATAAATATGCGACTGTAGGATCAGGAGCAGAAATCGCCATAGGCATCTTGGAATCCGAGTTCAAGGAGGATCTTCCTCTTAATGACATAATAGCATTGGCGAAGAAAGCAGTGAAATCAGCTGCTTCCAGAGATATAGGAAGCGGTGAAGGCATCGATCTCCTCGCGATCACTTCGGAGGGAATCCAAGAAGAATTTACTCCACCTTCTTAGAGACTTTCTCCACTACTAGGTGAAGTGACAAACGCTAGAATAGATAAGGTAGTATAGTTATTTGATGTTAAGCAATAAGAGCAGATTCGAGATTGCATAATTCACCAAGTCCATCAGTCTCCGAAGAAATGGTATCTTCCAACCATTTTTTCAAGCAGCTCTTGAAGAAGCAGAAATACCAGATCGTAGGTCACCACTCAGCGGTTAAGAAATGTCGTTGGCTTCATGAAAGCCTTACGAAAAACAGGATCTGTTATAAACAGCAGTTTTATGGTATTGAAAGCCACCGATGTCTCCAGATGACACCCTATCTCAACTGTAACTTTCGATGCGCTTTCTGCTGGAGGGTTCATCCAGACGATATCAATATTTCCTCTCTTCACATTCCAAGATGGAACGATCCTCAAACAATTGTTGAAGAATCCATTAAGGCACAACGTAAGATCCTTTCAGGCTATAAATCCCAAGTTATAACGGGGAGACTTAGCTCCTCTAAGTATCATGAGGCATTACATCCTAGACATGCTGCTATAAGCCTTGATGGAGAACCTACACTTTATCCGATGATAGGAGAGCTTCTAGCTGAATATAACAAAAGAGAATTCACATCCTTTCTCGTTACCAACGGTAGCAATCCCTCAGTATTAACTAATCTTACTAAAGAGCCGACGCAGCTCTACCTTTCCATATATGCTCCAAACCATGATACGTTCACATCCTTATGTAAACCAAATAGTTCATCGAATTGGTTTAAAGTGAAGGAGACGTTACGATCTTTTCCTAGCTTTACCTGTCCAACGGTTGTTCGTCTTACATTAGTCAAAGGCTATAACATGAACGATCCATGTTCATATATTGATCTGCTAAAAGAGGCAGAACCAACCTACATCGAAGCGAAGGCCTATATGTACGTTGGTTACTCAAGATCACGGTTATCTTTCGAGGCGATGCCTACTTACCAAGATATCCAAGAATTCTCAGAAACTTTGGCAGAGGAACTAAACTATAATATCATCGGATCATCAAGGGACAGCAGAATCCTTCTTCTCAGTAGATTAAAGACTCCTCAAAGACTAGTTTAGCCAAGAAAGTCATGAAAAGAAGTGCGTACATCACTTTCGCATGTCAGATTATATATATTATTACTGTATATACTCGTATATCTTCATTTATCTCGTAGAGGGTATTGATAGAGATACTGACCGATTAATTTCGGTAACAGGTTACTTGGTATCTCTACCTTATTCATTTAGTTTGGTGGTGGATACGTAATGTTGATTGAGGGTGATTTGAAGAGGATTCAAGAGGATTTGGAGCAGTATGATACTACAAGAGAGCGGATGCTTGAAATTTCTCGTCGTGTAATTAGACTTGCCAGTTATAGTATAGTTCAAATCCATAGGATACAACTAAAAGAGGCCGAAGAAACCATTCAACAGATTGAGAGAACTCTTAAAGAAATGGAAGATGAGATGCAAAAAGTGTCTGAACTGCGTCATCACGCAAATATGTTAACCGCATATCAAGAGTATGTTGAAGCCAAGGCATTGTATACGTTAACAGTCGAGGAGAAGGTATGCTCCTTAGATGATGTAAAAGTGCCTCCACCTCAATATATCTTAGGACTACTTGATGTTGTGGGAGAACTCAGACGCCAATCATTAAATCCCTTGAAGGAAGGTGATCCAGAGAAAGCAGAGGTGAAGCTTAAGATTATGGAGGGAATTTATGAGGACTTGATCGCTCTCAACCATGCTACTATTATCTCAGGTTTTCGGCATAAACTTGATGCTGCTCGAAGGATTATCGAAATTACTCGGGGTGATGTCGTAACCGAATTGAGACGCTGGAGCTTAGAGAAAGCTATAAACAGATTATATCGATCTCTAAAAAGCAGCAAAAAAGGATGGAGACTAGAACATGACATTTTCAACAAAGAAAGCCAAAAGAGCTCAACAACTGATGGCTGACCGTGTTGAAGAGACCTCCCTGTCCGTTGATACTAGTACGTGCTTAGCTGGCGCAGATGTAGCATATCATCTTGAGAGAGCTATAGCTGCAGTAACTCTGGTATCTATTCACGACTCCATAGTACTCGAGACAGCGATCTTAACAACTTCTACTCCAATACCCTACATCCCAGGTTTTCTAGGATTTCGAGAAGCCTCTATTATGACGAGAACCGTATACCGTCTCTCTCACACACCTGATGTAGTGTTAGTGGACGGTCATGGTGTAGCGCACCCTCGCCGATTCGGGTTAGCATGTCATGTCGGAATCATCTTGGATATACCTACTATTGGCGTAGCGAAGACTCGATTCTACGGATCAGCATCTGATGATAAGCTCCTTGATACTTCAGGAAATATCATAGCACGTATCTTGTATACCCCCGGTGGGAAACCTTATTACATAAGTGTCGGTCATAAAGTTACCCTTGATGATGCAGCAACTATAGTTGAGAGATGTATGGGTGAACATGGTCCCCATCCTTTACAGCTCGCTCATAAACGAACACAGGAGATCCATACATCTTGTTGAAACCATATCTTCTCCTTACCTTCATCTATACCACTCTACTCTCTAAAGAACAACGTGGAGCTGCTATTACGACGACGATGATTGCTGAGAAATTAGGGGTATCCCAGCAAACTATTTCACGACATTTAATAGAGCTTGAACAGTTCAACCTGATAACGAGAATACCATTACCACGAGGAGAACGTATTACAGTGACCCGTCATGGATGGATTGAATTAAAAAATGTCTATGATACCCTCGGGAGTCTTATAGAGCCTCCACATGAGGATCTCATCTTAGATGGGGTGCTCTTCACTGGATTGGGAGAAGGAGCCTACTACGTCAGCCAACCATCTTACAGAAAACAATTTCAAGAGAAACTTGGATTCGCACCCTACCCTGGAACGCTCAATATACGGTTATCTGATCATTCACTATCTGAGAGGAAACAGTTAAACCGGTTTAACCCGATCTTTGTAGCGGGTTTTTCTAGTTCCTACAGGAGCTTCGGCTCGGTGAACTGTTATCGGGCGGCATTAAATGATGCTGAGATCTGTGTTATCATCACCGCATTACGAACCCATTATAGCGAAGAAACTTTAGAGCTGATCTCCCCCAACAATCTACGGGAAAAGATTAAGCTTGAAGATGGGGATCACGTTACGATTCGGGTGTTCGCCACTTCTCCACCACC
>CAZAXO010000068.1:0-10023 GCA_964489085.1 uncultured Candidatus Bathyarchaeia archaeon | reverse complement strand
GTATATTACAGGATATCTTGAAGAAGACAAAGTGGAGGCCTAAAGTTGTTAGGGGACCTCTTATTCCTTCTAAGATTATTGCAACGATGAGACATGTACTCCATGCAGAAGGTGAAGAGAGAGGACGTATACTTCGCGATATAGGAGAACGAATTTTTAGACCTACACTCAGTGGTTCAGATCATGTTTCTATTACACCTTTAGGAGGGGTTAAACAGGTTGGCAGGTCAGCCCTTTTAATCGAGACAAAAGAGAGCAGCATGCTCTTAGACTGTGGAATAAATCCAAGTACGAATAACCCCCTCCGAGCATATCCTCGATTAGATGACCTGAACTTTTCTATTGAACGATTAGATGCAGTGGTCATATCTCATGCTCATATAGACCACTGCGCTATGGCGCCCTTCTTGTACAAATATGGATATGAAGGCCCAATTTACTGTTCAGAACCTACTGCTTATCTTATGACACTCTTACAGTTGGACTTTTTAGATGTTGCAAGTAGAGAAGGAGTACATCCCCCATACGACCAGAAAGACATTAAGAACGCTGTGTTGCATATGATTCCTCTCAAATATGGTGTTGTTACCGATGTAGCTCCAGATGTAAAACTGACGTTACATAATGCAGGGCATATACTCGGCTCAAGTATCGTGCATCTTCATATAGGTGACGGATTCCATAATATCGTCTATACGGGTGACTTCAAGTTCGGTCAGACAATGCTTCTAGAACCCGCTTCAACGGTCTTCCCTAGAGCAGAAACCCTGATAATGGAGAGCACCTACGGTAATTCAAATGATATAACACCAGAAAGACGTACAGTAGAAAAATCTTTCGTGGATACAATCCGAGATTCTATTACTAATGGAGGTAAAGTATTAATCCCGGTTCTTGCTGTGGGAAGGGCACAGGAGATTATGCTAGTTTTGGACAACCATATAAGAGCCAACTCTATACCAGAAGTCCCTATATTTATGGAGGGAATGATATCTGAAACTACAGCAATCCACACAGCATTTCCTGAATATCTTGCGCGAGATGTTCGCAACCGCATATTGAAAAGCGATGAAAATCCATTTGAGTCAGAATATTTTTCCGTGGTTTCCCACCCAAGCAAGAGAGAAGAGATCGTTGAAGGAGGCCCCTGTATTATATTAGCTACTTCAGGTATGCTTGAAGGAGGCCCAGCTGTTGATTATTTCAGGTATTTGGCACCTAACGAAAAGAATGCGATAGTTTTTGTGAGTTATCAGATAGAAGGTACTCGTGGATCTCGTGTGAAGAATGGATTGAAGGAAGTACCTCTAACTAATCATAATGGAAAAGTGGAAATTGTTAAGGTAAATGCTAAGGTACATGCTGTGGGAGGTTTCTCTGGTCACTCCGATAGAATACAGTTACTTAAATTTATACAGAGAATGAAACCAAAGCCGCAGAGGGTATTGGTGGTTCACGGAGAGAGGAAAAAGTGTGAAGATCTCGCTCAGACTATTAAGAGAACCATGAAGATTAACGCGTCAGTTCCTGAACTTGGAGGAACATTGAAGCTTAGATAAGATCGAAGGTCACTCATAATTTTAGAGGTTACTCCCCTCTCCATATCTTCACATCAGGTGGTGTTATGACTATCCTCTCTGTGCCAAGACGAGCGATGTCGCCCCCCTGCTGCGATATGATTTGTCGAAGTTTGTTCACTGCTTCTTTAGTTTCTTTAATGCTATGACGGGCTATAGGAGTAATCCTAATAATAAGTATATTACCTTCCGATATTTCTTCAACAATCTTGTTAACATCTGATAACTCTCTGAGAGGGATAGCTTTTACGTACATCGTTGGATTGTTAGTTGTAAGTGGACGATCTTCTTTTTGTAGACTGAATGCGGCACCCACATTATACACCCTACGAAAATTGATATGTTCATACAATATTTTAAACTTTTTCGATTCTTCAAGCTGATTTAAAAATCAGTTTCCACGCGGTATCACCTACATAATGTAGATTCTCTATGACTTGCCCTTGTTTCATCCCTGCAAAATCTGATGAAGCCATCAATGCAATACCAATACTTAAAGTCTTCCTATAACGTTCATCCACCACCTGTACAACGGCATCCTTAGGGAAGGAGTCGCCGACACTCTTAACACCTGGAGCCATAATATCTGCCCCTCTACAAATAAAAGGAACAGCACCCATATCAACTACAACGATTGGCATGCCTTTCAAGACGTCTTTAGAGATAAGAGTTGGAATATTACGTCTCTGTGTTTCAAGTATGAGAGGAAATCCATTTACATAGAAGAGCCGAATAGTATCCAATTGAACTACTTCAACTCGAGAATGTGTATCAATCCCGCTTATCCATGAATACTCTTCTAAGAATCCTTGAAGAAGGCTTTTCGCATCTTTAGCTCTTAACATAACACGTTTCATTAAATACAATCCTCTATTCGATACTATATAAGGAATCAGGAGATATTATGAGAAGCTTTAAATCACTCTCATTTACTCTTAAGGTTGTATCTTGAAGGTGGTTGGAAACGGATATGTCAGATGTAGCATCTAAAATCTTTGGAAGTAATGTAGGAAAGATCGTTCTATTGGAACTTAAAGGGAACAGATGTCTAAGAGGAAAACTTTACAGCTTTGATCAGCATATGAACCTAGCTTTGGAAGAAGCTGAAGAAATACTGTCAGAGAAAGAGACAAAGAAGATAGGAACCATTCTAGTAAGAGGAGATAATATAGTTCTCGTGTCTCCTCCTCCAAGTTAAAAATATCCAGGAGCAATATAAATGGGTAAAGGAACACCTTCCCAGGGTAAGAAAAGCCGCTCAAAGACTCATATAATTTGCAGAAGATGTGGTAGACATGCATACCACCCCCAAAAGAAACGATGTGCAGCCTGTGGTTTCGGAAGATCTGAAAAAATACGCACCTACTCATGGCAAAATAAGAAAGTCAATAAAATAAGGGTAACCTAGTACACCTATAATATAAGAGTAAATAGAGGGCGAACTTCTAAAAAAACTGTAGTATACTACATTAAGCTTTTTGAGTTAATAGCGATCTAATTTATAATAATAAGCAGATCGTTTCTCTAGACGTTTTTCTATGTACGTCATAAAAAAAATTAGTTGACCACACCTCACATTTAATATACTTGTTCATTTGCTTAATAGATATAGTAGAACCAGTGGGCCGGTCGTCTAGTTTGGACACATGAAAAAGTGGGATAATTAGGATATCTGCCTGACACGCAGAAGGTCCCCGGTTCAAATCCGGGCCGGCCCACCAAATAAGTAAGCTCGTTATGCGCATAGCCAACTAGAACTATATTGTACTATGGTTCAATGGCTGACGTTAGCATATATGAAAATATTAAAAAATAATTTGTTTGAAAACATATTTAAGCACTTAATCAATCCTATCTATTAATTATCACACTTGTTTATGTGAGGGAGTAACGTGGGGAGCAGAAGAAGACGAGTCGTTAAAATAATCAAAAGAAGATTACCTACTGTATTTGATTGTCCGGAATGTGGAGAAAATTCTATTAAAGTCATAATAAACAAAAAACTCGGTAAATCATTTATTCAATGTGGTGTTTGCGGGTTGAGGGAAGAGCTAGAAACTAAAAAATCTGCTGAACCAATAGACGTATACTGTTTATTTACAGATAATTTTAATCAAAAAACTTCCACCGTTTAATTACTTCTTATCATATATAGATAGGACTCACCTAATTCGATATTTTCTTATATGATAGTTAAATGAATCTCACTTAGATCTTATATAAATCGTTGAATACATCAATTGTAGGACGTAAAGATGCAGGGAATGAAAGATAACCAGTATGACAATTATGTTCGATTACTTGAGAAGATGTTTTCTGACATATACTCTATCGCATTAGATGCTAGAACTAAAGGTTTAGATCCTGAGCTTGAACCTGAAAGTAAAGGTACTCAAGATCTGGCTGAGCGAGTTGAAAAATCTGTTGGTCCTATAGGTGTTGCTGAAAGAATTCGAGATTTGAGCCAGATCATTCCTAGAGAAGAGATTGCATTTAAAGTTGCTGAGGAAATAGTTAACAGTCGATTCCAATTGGAAGAGCGGGAAATAGCAGATCAGGCGGTAAGAACTGCTCTGGCAATTTTGGGTGAAGGTGTTACAGTAGCTCCTCTTCAAGGCATAGTTAAGATTGATGAGAAGAGAAATTTTGATGGAACCCGTCACTTATCGATCTATTTTGCGGGTCCCATAAGATCCGCTGGAGGTACTGAGATGGCTTTAACGTTGATAGTAACAGATTTTGTAAGACAATTACTTGGGTTAGATCGGTATAAAGCTACTGAAGAAGAAGCGAACAGGTTTGTAGAGGAATTAAGAATTTATGAACGCGAGGTAGCTAGGTTTCAATATAAATTTTCTAATGAAATCATCTATGATGTAGTACTTAATCTACCTGTTGAAGTAACAGGAGTTGAAACAAATCATATTGAAGTTACCAATTATAAAAATCTTCAGAGAATAGAAACTAATAGAGTTCGTGGAGGTGCACTACGGGTTTTAAATGATGGGCTTCTGGGTCGAGCAAATAAAGTTTTGAAGATTATTGAGAAACTTGGAATATCTGGATGGGAATGGCTTAAAGAAATTAAATCTGGAGTATCAGATTCTAAAAGCGTAAGAGAATTAATGTTTATGGAAGACGTAATAGCCGGACGCCCTATTTTTTCATTTCCCTCTAGGGAGGGAGGTTTTAGATTAAGATATGGGCGAGCAAGAAATACTGGATTAGCCAGTTATGGCCTCAACCCTTACACGATGGAAATACTAGGAGGATTTATAGCTACTGGCACTCAACTTCGGGTAGAAAAACCAGGTAAAGCTGGAATAGTTGCTCCTGTAGATATACTAGAGCCTCCAATAGTGAAACTGAAGGATGGCTCAGTATCACGAGCGGATCAAATACCTCCAAATGATATAAAGAATTCTATAGAGAAAATCTTGTTTCTTGGAGATATTCTTGTTGGGTTCGGTGAATTTGTTGAAAATAATAAATATTTAGAAACATCTGGCTACGTAGAGGAATGGTGGATTGAAGAACTAAAAAATAAATTAACTGAACATCGTCTACATACCGGGGATAACGATCAAAAATTTAATCAGGCTAGATTAAACGATCTTATTAATAATATCTTTACAAATAGACCAACCATAGATGAAGCATTTAAATTATCACAAATGTTCGACCTACCATTATATCCAAACTATACCTATTTCTGGGAATTACTCCAACCCAATGAATTAATACTTTTAAGGGAAAAAATAGTGGAGGCAACAAGTAAAAAACAAGACAAGAATAAAGGAGCTGATAAACTTCGTATAAAAAACGATGATAACATTAAGAGCATCCTTGAAAAACTATGCATACCCCACCGTGTTAAAGATGATTATATATTATTTGAAGAACCTGAATCATTAATCCTGATGAGAACATTAAATCCGCTCAAATCATATCAGATAGAGAAAAACGCTCATTATTCTTCTCTAGAGATTTTAAAAAATGTTTCTGGCATTACAATTAAAGCGAAAGGAGGAACTTTCATTGGAGCGAGGATGGGGCGTCCTGAAAAGGCTAAATTGCGAGAGATGAAGCCGCTTGTCCATAGTCTTTTTCCTATAGGATTGATTGGAGGCTCTCGAAGAAACATTATGGAAGCTGTAAACAAAGAAAATGTTTCTTTAGACGTGATTAACCGCTTTTGCTCTAAATGCCAAATTGAAGCGTTCTCAATCATATGCCCAACCTGCGGTGAAAAAACTGTAATACACTATATATGCCCTACATGCAACCTTAAATTTGAGAAAGAAGGACTATGCCCTAAATGTAAAGGAAGACTGACCGGTCACTCGAAAAGAGCTATTAATATAAAAACTATTATAGATAAAGCATACCAAAGGTTAGAATTAACAAAATATCCAGATTTAGTTAAAGGAGTTAAAGGTCTAACCAATGATCTTAAAATTCCTGAGATAGTAGAGAAGGGATTGTTACGTTCTATTTTTGGGTTATCAGTATTTAAAGATGGAACAATACGATATGACTCCACTAATGCCGTATTAACATTCTTTAAACCGACAGAAGTCAATTTACCGATCGATAAAGCGTTACAACTAGGTTATATTAACGATTATAAGGGAGAACCTCTACAAGACTCTCAACAACTCTGTGCCTTAAAACTTCAAGATATAATAGTCCCTAAGGATTGTGGAGAGTGTTTTCTTAAAGCTGCTCAATTCATAGATGAACTTCTTGTGAAAGTCTATAAGTTACCTGCGTTTTACAAGGTTAAAGATAAGAAGGATCTTATAGGACACTTAGTTGTAGGCCTCTCTCCTCATACATCTGTAGGTGTTATAGGTAGATTAATTGGATACTCTGATACTAATGTATGCTTTGCTCATCCACTCTGGCATGCAGCAAAACGAAGAGATTGTGATGGAGATGAAGATAGTGTATCCTTAGCTTTAGATATGTTACTTAACTTCTCAAAGCAATTTTTACCGTCAAAGATAGGGGGACTTATGGATGCTCCTCTCTTAATGACTGTTAAGATTCTTCCAACAGAAGTAGCTAGACAAGCATTTAATATCGAAGCAGTTTGGCAGTTTCCTCTTACATTCTATAAAGCAGCTGAAGAACATTTAGATTCCAAGACGGTTTCTGAAGATATCGAGATGATCTTTCATAAATTATGTACATCAAGACAATTCGATCAAATTCCTTTTACCCATCTATCAACCAACATTAATAAAGGCGTTCATAAGAGTACCTACAGTACACTCCCTACAATGTTAGATAAAGTAACAAAACAACTAGAATTAGCGAATAAAATATCTGCAGTCGACGTTCAGGAAGTAGCTAAGAAAGTTGTATCTACACATTTTATGAGAGACATAGTTGGAAATTTAAAAGCGTATTCTAGCCAGAAGGTACGATGTAAGAAGTGCAATATGAAGTATAGACGTATTCCTTTAATTGGAAAATGCCTTAATTGTGGAGGAGAACTCTTGCTAACCGTATATAAAGGATCTATTGAGAAGTATCTTAAAATCGCAAAAAACATCGTACAAAAATACGATATAGGAGAGTATTATGAGCAAAGGCTCATGCTCATAGATAATGATATCAATTCTCTATTTAAGGAGGAACCGTCGAGTATAGAAGATCAGAACAATAAACATTTGCAACGAGATTTATCCGACTTCATGTAAAATTATCTAGTATTAAGACGTTGTACATATGGTGCAATCGACACCCCTAAAATCTGCTTAATACCAAAAAAAATTTTAAATCGGTTTAACTTCTATAAATAGAATAATCGATCCTTAGAGAACAGACTTCAATCAATTCGAGATATATGTAAAGAAGCTGGACTAATACTCTTTAACGTATCAAATGAAGTCTCTTTGTAATGAGCGCCTTTAATTATTATAGGAATTTATAAAGTATATGTGTCATATCTTGAAGTATGAGATGGGATGAAAACGTATGAACACTCGAAATTCTTACGATAAGATATTTACTTTATTAAAAAAACATCATAAGCAGTTTGCGGAATCTATTCCACTTATAGCAAGTGAGAATGTACCAAGTGCTGCAGTTAGGGAGGCCATAGCAAGTGATTTTGGGAACCGTTATGCTGAAGGATGGCCTGGAGATCGAGTCTATGCTGGTTGTAAGTATATAGATCGGGTAGAAACTATCTGTATGGAATTGGCAAAGAAACTCTTAGATGCGGAGTTTGTTGATGTAAGACCTACTTCAGGTGTCTGTTCGAATCTTGTCGCTTATACTTCTTTTACTAAACCAGGTGATCGGATAATGGCACTTTCAATTCCTAATGGAGGACATATAAGTTATGGAAAAATGGCACTTGGAGGAACTGCGGGTGCCGTTAGAGGATTAAAACTTACCTACTTTCCATTTGATTACGATGAAATGAATATAGATGTTGACAAGACAATAAATAAGATTGACAAGTTCCAAAAGGAAGGAAAGGAACTTAAACTTGCTATGTTCGGTGCTTCCGTTTTTCCTTTCCCTCATCCTGTAAAAGAATTATCTGATGATCTTCGGTCGCTAGGAGCATCAATATGTTATGATGCGGCTCATGTGTTAGGTCTTGTTGCTGGAAAGGTTTTCCAGGATCCTTTAAGAGAAGGGGTTGATATCATGACGGGTAGTACTCATAAAACATTATTTGGGCCTCAAGGAGGTATTGTCGCATCGTGGAATAGATATGCTGATACTATTAAAAAAGCTACATTTCCTGGTAATGTAAGTAACCATCATCTTCACCATCTAGCAGGTAAAGCGATCGCTTTTGCTGAGATGCTTGAATTCGGCCAAGAATATACTAGACAAATAATTAGAAATGCCAAGGCTTTTGGTCAGTCTTTATTTGAACGAGGTTTTCAAGTTCTTGGAGAGAAGAAAGGTTTCACAGAATCTCATACAATACTTGTCGACATAACTAAGTATGGAGATGGCCGAACTATAGAGAAGGCTCTTGAAAGTGCTAATATAATACTGAATAGGAATCTACTACCGTATGACCTTAAATTTGGTCGCCATTTTGAGGCCCCTGGAGGAATACGATGCGGATTATCTGAATGTACTAGACTTGGAATGAAGGAGACCGATATGGATCACCTAGCAGAATTTATAGATCGAATAGTCATTAAGGGACAAGATCCAAAGAAGATAAGTCATGAAGTAGCTGAATTTAGGAAAAATTTTGGAAAGGTTCACTACGCATTCGATACCGTTAACGATGCTCATGAATACTTCAAATTGAGGAAGTAGTTATCATAGTATAATAGTTTATTTATATCGGTGATAAATCCTCAACTCTTATACTGACCAAAACGAATAAATAGTCACCTTTGACGATCTCTAATGAGTACGCATGTTTAGTATAGTTGAGTATGTAGCCGAAAAGAAGATACAAATTAAGGTTATCGTTTCATATAACTAATATAAGTTACATAGTTGAAGATACGTTAGATATATTGGAACGAAAACGTTGTTAGATGAGTAGGTGATTAAAGATTGAGTAAATTAAGTAAAAGAGAAAAACGACGTAAAAGAGAGTCCCCAATGCCAGCTGCAAGTGCTGGGCTTCTGAGATTCTTCGAGGAAGAGACGAAGGGAATAAAGATAAGACCCGAAGTGCTTCTCATAATGGCAACAACTCTAATCGCGCTTAGTATCCTAGCTTATTTGAATATAAGTTAAGCTAGCTATAAGCGTAAATTTTATGATTTTTCTAACTGTAATCCATCTTTAAAGGAATAGATTATTAAATTTTCTCGACAATTTTCTTTCTGATAAGCATAACCGTATAACATTGATCTTGATTTTCAACCCAAATACTGATAAGTAGAGAAACGATGGTTAGCTAGTTTGTATATTGTTAGAGGTTGAAAATTACTATGAATAAAAAGTTGGATAGAACTACTTTTCAAGATAATTTAAATAAAATCTAACAGTCCCCTCTGATGTATAGAGGGAATTGGACATGCTTCTAGTCCCTTTTTATGTAGATGTTCTGTAAAATCTTTAATAAAACCTGTAAATACGTATATTTTCTTAGCTTTTGTATCTTCAACATATTTACGAAGCTGGTAAAAGTCTGCATGACCACTTAAAGGAAAAGTCGTCACTCCGGAATTTTTCATTTTTATGTTCCATCCAGTAGCCCTAGCCTCAGATAATCCATTGTTAAAATAGCGACGTTGAGTTGTTACGAAGATTGAAGGTTCTTTTCTATCAATGAGCTCTTCATCAGTTACATTCCACCGTAGTTTAAGATGTTGATTATTACATACCCTGTTAACATTATGAATTTTAAGATCCGAGATTACAGGTATTTTCGTGTATTCATTGAATATCTTAACAATTTCTTGAGCTTTACCAGCAGCATAAACTCTAAAACATGGAATATTTC